>VMFT01000033.1 GCA_007376195.1 Parcubacteria group bacterium Gr01-1014_29
TAAAGCGGTGAGCGGATACGACGTGAAACGCGCGGTATATCTGAATGATTATCTGTACATAGTCGGCGCAAACAATATACAGGTCTTCAATGAAACCACTTGGGAAAAAGTCAAAGAGTTCAGCTATTGACAAATTCAAAAAATGAGGGAAAAATTTTATGTCCTATCAAAACCACATCATTCTTGTCGGCGATCCGCATGTGTTGGATGAGTTTTCGTTGTCTTTGAGGCGCGCAGGTGTTGCGGTGACATCCGTGGAGAAGGTAAGTGCAGTCATGGCAGCTGCCGAGAAAATCAAGCCGGACGCGATTGTATGTATCCTTCCTCGCTATTGGGACGATATAACGGTTTTTGTGGACGAATTTCGTAAAAAGCCGGGGTTTGAGGATACGCCGATTCTCTATGTCGGCTCTTTGGTTGAAGGGGAGGATCAACGCATATTGCAGCAAAAAGGCGTAAAGACGCTTACGTTGGGACCTCTGCCGCCACAGGAAGTGGTACGGTATATTTTGAATATGTTGAAATCCTGAAGCTTGAAACCTGAAACTTGAATCCTGAAGCATAAAGCCTGAAGCCCATAACCTGAAGCCTGTTATTTTTTCAAGTTTCAAGCTTCACGTTTCAGGTTTCATGTTTTATGATATAGGTATGCCTGCTGTCGTCTTTTTTGAATATCTTGTATGGCAGTACGGGGATGGTATCCGTGAGTACGCGAATGCGTGGCTGAATATCCACTGGTTTTTATGGCGCGTGTTTTCCGTACCGCTTCTTTTGCGGACGTTTTTTGCGCCGTTTCGCCGTACGGGCGAGCATTACAAACGGGGGTTTGACCCGGCTGCTATTGCCCAGACGTTTTTGATAAACATGATTACTCGGTTTGTGGGTATGGTGGTACGTGCGGTGCTTGTGGCGGTTGCGTTGTTGTTTCAGACCTTCGCGCTTGTGGGCGGCGCTTTGCTGCTTGTTTTTTTTATGACAGCACCCCTTGTAATACCTATAAGCGTACTTACGGGTATTGTGGTTATGATTGTTTAATACTGTGAATTAAGAAACGTATCTTTGTTTCGCGTGTTTCCACATTGCATATAAGAAAAAATGTTCTTTATGGCCGACGGATATGCATTATAGAAGGCCATCGTAGAACTTTTTTTCTTATATGCAATGTGGGCGGATAGTTTTATAATTCAAAGTTTAATAGCATGGCAGAAAACCAACAAACTCCTGTACATCTTCGAACTGCGAGCCCGCTCATTTTTCGAGCGGTGCGTTTTGAGGCGCTACTGCCGCGCCTGTTGCGCCGTAATGTGCTTGCCGCGTCGTTTTTCCTTTTTATACTGATTGGCGCGATATACCTTGTTCTTGCGGTTGCCGCATATACATCGTTTGAGAGCGGCGTGATACAAGGGTTTCGGAATATTATCGGCGGAATTGCGTTGGTGCTCGCGGGTCCGCTGTGGTTTTTGATTGTCGCGGAGTTTTATTTTCTTACCACATCGCGCTCGGAACCGCTCTGGGACGCGTCGCTTGCGGATGGTGAAAAAACGTTTTACTGCAATTATGGCGCGGCCCGGCGCTTGTGGCGGCTTGACGCGTTTCGTAAAGACGAAGTGGACGTAGCCGTGTTGTATCAAACGTTTCTTGAAGATACGTTTACCAAACAGCTTTTTTTGCGGCTTGGTGTGCCATGGAGCGATGTCGGGGAATTTTTGGGCGCTAAAGAAAAACGCTTGCCGATTTCACGCGATCTTTTGTTTCAAACTCTCGTGTACGAAGCGCACGAAGCGCGTTCGGAAGTTGTTACGGCGCGGGAGTTCGCGCTCTTGCTGTTTGATTTAGACAAGGACTTTGAATCATTTCTCTTTCAATATGAAATTCGCAAGGACACGCTCTTGGGCGCTGCCGATTGGGTTTCAACTCTCATACAGCTTGAGCAGTCGCGCCTTCGCTGGTGGGAACGAGCGCTGTTGGGGCGTATGCCAACATTCGGCGCAAGTTTGCTTTTTGGGTATACCTACACGCTTGATAAATTTGCGCATGACGTGCGCGCAGGCGGTCAAGGGGCGATAATCCCGAAAGGTGCGGTACATGTGGCGGAACTTTCCGAGATTGCCGAAATTCTCGCGCGTTCGGCCCAAGCAAATGTGCTTTTGGTGGGAGAACCCGGCAGCGGGAAGATGGCTATTTTGGAACAGCTTACGCGCTTGATTCTTGAGGGTGCCGCCCCCGCGCCGCTGTGGCAAAAGCGTCTTGTCACAATGGATACCATGGCGCTTACGGCGACAACAAAACAAAAAGGCGATTTAGAAGCGCTTGTCATTAAAGTGATGAACGAGGCGTCAATTGCCGGCAATATAGTTTTGATACTGGAACGGTTTCCGGAGTTTATTGAGTCTGCGGCGTATTTGGGTGTCAATGCCGTAACACTTCTTGAGCCGTATCTGGAAGGTACGCAGTTACAGGTAGTGGCGCTTTCCGACAAGGAACAATTTCATCGCACACTTGAGACAAACCCAACTATCACAAAACTGTTTGAAAAAGTGGAAGTCAAAGAGCCCGAAGGAGCTTCCACTGTTTTTATTCTTGAAGAAAGCGCCTACGACCTTGAAAAGCGCTATCCGGTGGTTGTTTCCTATCAAGCGCTCTTGGCCTCGACCGACCTTGCGGATCGGTATATTACGGACGGCGCTATGCCGGAAAAAGCAATTGATCTTTTGGAACGCGCCATTACACAGGCGGTGGCAGCGGGCGAGCGAGTGGTGGAAAAACGCCACGTTGAGCGCGCTGTTGAAGAGCGTACGCATATTCCCGTGCAAAAAGCGTCTGGGAAGGAGGTGGAACAACTGCTTAAAATGGAGGGAACATTGCACCAGCGCATCATTGGTCAACATGTTGCTATTACCGCAATCGCAAACGCATTGCGTAGAGCGCGTTCGGGCCTGCATGCGGGAAAACGGCCTATCGGATCGTTCCTGTTTCTAGGACCTACCGGGGTCGGAAAAACGGAAACGGCAAAGGCGCTCGCCCAAATATATTTTGGGTCAGAAGATTTGATGGTGCGCTTTGACATGTCGGAATTTCAAGGGCCGGAGGGCGTCAACAAACTTATCGGATCGTTTGATACCGGCGAGCCGGGCGCGCTTGCCAATGCTCTGCGGGCGCATCCATTCAGTCTTTTATTGTTTGATGAGTTTGAAAAATCTTCTCGGGAGGTTGTAAACCTGTTTTTGCAGATTTTGGAAGAAGGGTTTTTCACCGATGCGAGAGGCAAGCGTGTCTCTGCGCGCGATACTATTATTATTACTACATCAAACGCCGGTAGTAATCTTATCTGGGATATGGTGCGGCAGGGGAAAGATCCCGCATTGCTCCAAAAAGAAGTGGTGGATGCAATTCGGCAGGAAGGCATCTTCGCGCCCGAAGTATTAAACAGGTTTGATGCTGTGGTGGTATATGAACCGTTGGACAAGGAAAAACTTCAGCATGTTGCCCGTTTGCTTTTAGCCGAGCTTGCGGCCCATCTCAAGAAGCAGGATATCGAGCTTGTAATTACAGATGACCTTATCGCGAAAGTTGTCGAGATCGGGTTTGATCCGGTAATGGGCGCCCGGCCCATGCGCCGCGCCATTACGGACCGCGTGGAGCAAATAATTGCTAGAAAACTCCTTGACGGCTCGCTCCAGCGCGGCCAGACCTTTCAATTTACTCCGGAGGAAGTTAGTAAACTATGAGCAATTATTTATCCACAGGAGTTGACGAACATGCTATTTATTTTGTGGTATAATAAACATATAAGATTATGTCGACGTTTCTTCAAATAAAGGTCCTCTTTCATTTTTTATTGGTTTCTATTTATAAGCTAAAGAGTAATAACTATGAATAATGATATAGTACAGACAGGAGGAGAGCTTCTTGTCAACTCGTTTGCGGTGCTTTGGAGCGGTGTTCTTGCGTTTATACCGCAGCTTGTTATCGCGTTAATTATTATCATATTTGGGTGGGTTATCGCGGTTGCGTTGGGAAGGTTGGTGTCCCAGATAATAAATGCGCTTAAGGTTGATATGGCACTCGAAAGCCTCGGCGCAAAAGAAGTGGTGAGCCGGGCTGGATTTAAGTTAGATTCCGGCGCGTTTATAGGTGGACTCGTGCGCTGGTTCTTTATCGTCGTGTTTCTTATGGCGGCGGTTGAGGTTCTTGGGTTGCGAGAAGTTACCGCTTTCTTGCGTGATATTGTTCTCTGGTATATCCCGAAAGTGATTGTGGCTGCAGTTATTTTGGTTGCGGCAGCCGTTCTTGCGGATGTTGCCCAACGGTTGGTGCGGGGTTCTGCACAGGCTGCTCATTTGCCTTCCGCCGCATTCTTGGGCGGAGTTACCAGATGGTCCATTTGGGTGTTTGCTATTCTGGCTGCGTTGTATGAACTTGGTGTTGCAGGGCCATTTGTGCAGACATTGTTTACGGGATTTGTAGCAATGGTTTCTATTGCGGGCGGTCTTGCGTTTGGACTTGGCGGCAAGGATGCCGCTGCACGGTTTGTTGAACGCTTGCGAAGCGATATCAATAAGTAGTAAGTTGTAAGTTCAAAGTAGTAAGTAGTAAGAAAACCCCTTCCAAAGACGGAAGGGGTTTTCCACATGTTATCCACGATATGTTGACCTCTCATTGACATTATTTTCCCTATGCCTATAATGAATAAATACATGATACGACTGATAAAAATCTCAATAACCGGGACATAACGGCTTTTTGCGCTTTTTTGCGAAAAACGGGTCCCGGGCAGCCGGGATTTTTTGCGCCTAAGGCGCATCCGCCTCTGGCGGAGATTCCAGAAAAGGATAGGACATTGACAATTTTAAGAAAACAAGCATGTCCCGTACTTCTGCCAGCTGGCAGATTGTGTGGGACGACCCAGCACCATTTGGTCTTTTCGTAGGTGCTGGGTTTAACAAAGCAGGTAATGTCAGTGCGAAGCATTGGCAAAGTGGTGGACATTATTAAGTTTTTTAATGGTGTCTAAATAAGAGCATATGGTGGATGCCTTGGCTTTGAGAGGCGACGAAGGACGTGGCGTGACTGCGATAAGCTTCGGGGAGGTGTCTAGCAACCTTTGATCCGGAGGTCTCCGAATGGGGAAACCCAATGCCGTAAACCGGCATTAGTCCCGGTGTAACCGGGACAGCGCACCCAGGGAAGTGAAACATCTCAGTACCTGGAGGAAAAGAGAATAAAAATTATTCCCTTAGTAGCGGCGAGCGAAACGGGAAGAGCCCAAACCAGAGGCTGGATTTCTGGATGCTAGAAGCTGGAATAAATGAATATTTTTGTTTTCAATTTCCAGTATCTAGTTTCTAGCTTCCAGCTTCTGGTGTAGTAGGACACATTGTTCGTAAGAAGGAAGTCTACAAGTTTGTATTGGTAGCGGAAGGCGGCTGGAAAGCTCCACCAAAGAGGGTAATGGTCCCGTACGCGAAACCAATATAACGCTTCTTGATGTGAATCCTGAGTACGTCGACAAATGGTTGCGTCGGCGGAATCTGGCGGAACTAACCGCTAAGGCTAAATACTCTCAAAGACCGATAGTGAACAAGTACCGTGAGGGAAAGGTGAAAAGCAGCCCGGTGAGGGCGATGAAATAGTACCTGAAACCATATGCTTACAAGGACTCGGAGCTCCGACGCCCGCAAGGGGGTCGGAGTGACGGGGTGCCTATTGAAGAATGAGCCAACGAGTTACCATGTATCCTTTGTCTAAGGGCTTTGGCCCGGAGGCACAGGGAAACCAAGTGTTAATAGCGCGAATATCCCGGTTTTACCGGGATGAGGGTACATGATAGACCCGAAGCCGGGTGAGCTTGCCATGACCAGGGTGAATCCCGGTTAACACCGGGAGGAGGCCCGAACCGTTGAGTGGTGCAAAACTCTCGGATGAGTTGTGGTAAGGAGTGAAAAGCTAATCGAACTCGGTAATAGCTGGTTCTCTCCGAAATAGCTTTTGGGCTAGCGCCTTGAGTGCGCCTGGAGGTAGAGCTACTGGAAGGGTGGTAAAGGGAGCAATCTCGACTACCCTATCAAACTCCGAATGCCAGGAATGCAAATCAAGGTAGTCAGACCATGGGGGCTAAGCTCCATTGGTCGAAAGGGAAACAGCCCTAATCGCCATCTAAGGCCCCTAAATGCATGCTAAGTGGAATAAGGAAGTGAAGTTTCTTAAACAGCGAGGAGGTTGGCTTAGAAGCAGCCATCCTTTAAAGAGTGCGTAACAGCTCACTCGTCGAGAGACTTTGCGCCAAAAATAATCGGGGCTAAGCATGCTGCCGAAGGTGCGAACTCTGGAGGCTGGACACTGGACGCTAGAAACTGGACGCTGGACTCTGGAGATTAGATAGCTGGATTAAAATTTTCCAACATCTAGTTTCCAGCATCTAATTTCTATTGTTCTAGCTTCTAGTCTCTAGCTTCCGGAGTGGTAGGAGAGCGTTCTATGTGCGATAAAGTCTACGGCGTGAGCCGGGATGGAGCGCATAGAAGTGAGAATGTTGGCACAAGTAACCACAATGACGGTGAGATACCGTCACACCGTAAGCCCAAGGTTTCCTTGGCGATGGAAATCAGCCAAGGGTTAGGCGGTCCTAAGGCGATGGCGAAAGCCGCAGCTGATGGACAGACGGTTAATATTCCGTCCCCTCGCGAACATTCGATGGAGCGACGGGGAGGCGTAGACTTTGCATGTTATTGGATTCGTGTTCGTTGCGATGAGAGGCTTTTCAGGTAAATCCGGAAAGCGTCCCCCGACGTAAGTCGGGGGAACTCAAAGCGTTGCGAAAATCTTCTGCTACGGCGGGGGATATAAAGTCGAAAGCTCCTCCAAGAAAACCTTCTAAGATTATTGTTCACGAGACCGTACCGCAAACCAACACAGGTGGGCAAGGCGAGTAGCCTAAGGTGAACGGGTGATTCCTCCCTAAGGAACTCGGCAAACAAGCGGCCGTAACTTCGGAATAAGGCCTTCCCGGTTAACTATTAGATTTCTAATGGAGTACCGGGATGCAACAAAAGTCTTCCTGGCGACTGTTTACCAAAAACACAGCTCCCTGCGAACTCGTAAGAGGATGTATAGGGGGTGACGCCTGACCAATGCGGGAAGGTTAACGATTGAGGTGCTATGGAGCAATCTGTAGTGCTAATGTCCGAAGCCCCCGTCAATGTCGGCAATAACTATAGACATGACAATTGTAGTTATAAAATCTGGCTATATGCTGGAAACTCCGAGAATCTGACAGTACTTCGTTTATTTTAAGGAAGTAAAAATCTGTTCAGTGCGGACAATCAGCAGGAAAGACTCCGATATACATTGGAGAATCCTCAGAGACTAATACGCCAGAATCCCGGTTGTATAATCGGGATAAGATAGAGTCCGGTCTCATGGGCGACCATGAGGATCCCTCAACGTTTATGTTGAAGGGTGATAACGCAACAAATTGTCCTAAGGTTTCGTGTTTGCGTTGCCTTAGTAAAATCTGGCTATATGCTGGAACGTCTGTGGATAAAATCCTTAAGTATCCAGTGCTACTATGGTATTATGCGTCCATAGATAATATGTGGAGTATGCCAAGTAAAAATGCATCTGGTGCAGATAATCAGCAGGAAAGACTAAAAACAGCTTATTGGATAAGTGGATTTACTGATGGAGAAGGGTGCTTTTCCATCGCACTTATTAGAAATTCGACTACTAGGTTTGGGAAACAAGTATTTCCAGAATTTGTAGTCACACAAGGAGCAAAAAGTTTACCGGCGTTACGCAAAGTTAAAGATTTTTTCGGGTGCGGTAATATCTTTATTAATAAAAGATATGATAATCACAACGAACATCTTTATCGATATTGTGTAAGGTCAATATCTGAATTGAACATGAAGATTATCCCATTCTTCGATCAGTTTCAACTGTATACGTATAAACATAAAGATTTCAAAATCTTCAAAACTGTTATACATATGATGGTTGAGAAAAAACATCTGCAAGAAAATGGGTGGACAAAAATCTGTAAACTTATAAGCTCCATGAATAGAAAAAAAGTACGTTTTTAGAATCCTCAGAGACTAATACGCCAGAATCCCGGTTGTATAATCGGGATAAGATAGAGTCCGAACTCTGTAGCGATGCAGAGAGTACGGTGAATAAGGAACAAAATCGTACCAACTAAGTGGTTGTAACATAATTGAGCGCAATTCCTTGTCTGGTAAGTTCAGACGCGCACGAAAGGCGTAACGACTGGGAAACTGTCTCGGGGAGGAGCCCGGTGAAAATGCAATACCGGTGAATATGTTCTAACCTCGGCGTAAACCGTCGAGAGACAGTGCCTGGTGGGCAGTTTGTGTGGGGCGCAAGCCTCCTAAAAAGTAACGGAGGCGTTTATTAAGGTCGGCTAAGCGCGGATGGAAATCGCGCTGATAGGGCAATGCCACAAGCCGGCCTGACTGCAAGGGGGACATCCCGAGCAGACGCGAAAGCGGAACATAGTGATCCGGTGTCCAGTATTAGAAACAAGGCAGAGCTCAACGGATAAAAGCTAC
>VMFT01000008.1 GCA_007376195.1 Parcubacteria group bacterium Gr01-1014_29
AATATAGGTGAGTACGACCATGAGAGTCAGTAGTAGAACAAGTATAATTGGTATCAGGATTCCGGACATACGACAAGTGTGTTTATCCATAGATGTATCCTTTTGAGAACATGATTTTCTAGTGTAAGGGTAGTATTTTTTATAAAAAAACACAATGCTCTAAGCGAATTTTCTTGCCGGGTCTATGCTATTGTTTCCCAGATACCACATGGTGAGACGTGTACTTACAAAGAGGTTGCGGTGAGCACCGGACGGCAAAAGGCGTGGCGCGCGGTAGGGAATATTCTTAACAAGAATTATAATTCCTCTCTTTATGGATTTTATTTTGTGTGATACGATAAAACTGGTCGAAAAGAAGTTATTAGACTAAGAACAAAAATATATGGATTTCGAGTCTTTAAAAAATATGCCGCAAGGGGAACCTAGTAATAAGCAGGAAGAATCAAAAGAAAAGCAAGATACTCCAGCTGAGGTACTGTCTGAGGCAAGATGAGAAAAGGCTTCAGAGTCTAAAAGAAATGGTGAGTGGTTATGATGTCGTACTGAAAGAGAGAGAGGAGAAAGGAGAGTAGAACAGTAAACCAATTTCGCGATGCGAAAGTGAAAATGATAGTCACGAGCGGCGGGATGGAGCAATCTTGTAAATTGGTTCTAAACATGATATAAAAAAGAGGCAATGCATGAGATATTTCTTAGCGCGGAGCCCCTTTTTTTTATAGGCACCTATCCATTTACCAACACATTGCTGGTGTCGGTTCTTGCGGTCGGCCTTATTGCGATGGGCGGCTACCTGTTGCAAAGGAAATACGCGGAAGTTCCCGGGACCGCACAGGGAATTGTAGAAATTGTATATGAAGAGTTGGTGAAATTGATGGACTCGGTTCTCAACAACCAGAAGAAGTCGGAACAGTACTTGCCATTTGTTGCGACCATTTTTATTTTCATACTGGTATCAAATTGGCTTGGCATTCTTCCCGGCGTGGGGTCGCTTGGCATTGAAGATGCGCATCATCATTTTACGCCGCTGTTGCGGTCTCCCGCGAGTGATCTTAATTTCACGCTTGCGCTTGCTGTCATTACCGTTGTAGCGGTGAACATATTTGGAATTACCGCAATGGGCGCCTGGCGCCACGCGTCAAGGTTTTTTAATTTCACAAGCCCCATTAATTTTTTTGTGGGCATCCTTGAATTTATATCGGAAATTGCTAGAATGATTTCATTCGCGTTTCGCTTGTTTGGCAACGTGTTTGCGGGAGAAGTTTTGCTTGTGGTGATTGCGTTTCTCGTGCCATTTATTGCCCCGGTGCCGTTTTTCTTCCTTGAGATTTTTGTGGGGTTTATTCAAGCGTTTGTGTTCGCCATGCTCGCGTTAGTGTTTATTGCGATAGCGACAGTAGAACATGGTGAAGAACATTGAGTCAGGTATTAGGCACTAGGCGTTAGGCGCTAGAATTTATAATTTTCTAAAGCCTAACGCCTAGAGTCTAATGCCTTGAAAGGTCATTACTGTATTAATTAAATGAAAATAATATGGAAATAGAAGCGATTAAGTTATGGGCAACAATGGGTGCCATTGCGGTTGGCACTATTGCTCCCGCTATTGCTATTGGTTGGATTGGTTCCAGGGGCGCGGATGCTATCGGGCGCAATCCCGAGGCTGCTTCAAAAATTCAGACAGCAATGATTCTTGCTATCGCGTTTGCCGAAGCAATCGCGATTTACGCGCTTGTGGTGGCGTTGATTATTAAGTTCGTTTAGTAATCAACGAATAGCGAATTTTTTACGAATATACGAATACACAAACAACATGACGATCGCCGGTAATTATTCGATGATTATATGGAAGAATTCATAAAACAATTCGGCATTGATTGGCGCCTCTTGGTAAGTCAGGCGGTGAATTTTCTTATTGTGCTCACGGTGCTTCGCATGTTTGTGTATAAGCCGGTTGCAACTATTCTTCGTGAACGCCGGCGGAAGGTAGAGGAAGGCATTGCAAAGTCCGAAGAGGCGGATCACCGGTTACACGATGTTCAGGAAATGGCGCGCGAAAAAATGAGAGAAACCGAGGAACGCGCGGTCGTACTTCTTCGTGAAGTTGACGCGCGAGCAAAGGAACGCGAAGCGATATTGCTTGATAGTTCTCGTAAAAAAGGCGAGGTGCTATTGCAGGAAGCGGGGAAATCCATAGAGGCAGAGCGCATGAAAGCGCGCGCGGAGCTTGACCGCGAGGCGCGTACGCTTGTGCGTTCTGCTGTGGTGCGAGTAGTTGGAATGGATGCAGAGAAAGTTGACGAAGCGATGATTGAAAAAGCGCTTAGGGGTGCTGTAGCAAAACAGGCATGAAAGTCATTACTCCATTGCTCTGGGCCCGTGCGTTTCGGAAAGCTCTGAAAGAGGACAAAGGACAAGAGGAAAAATTAGTGCAAAATCTCGGTAAAATTGTGCGGCACCACGGCGCCATGAGGCATGCCGATACTATTATCCGCAGGATTTCAGAGGAGATCGTGCATCATAACGGCGGCCGGTGGATTATGATATTCACCGCACGTCCCCTGGCGAGCGTACTGCGGGAAAAAGTTCGCGGCGCGTTTTCTCCTACAGATTATGTGGAAGAACGCGTGCGCCCAGAGCTTGTTGCCGGTTTGCGTATTCTTGTTGATAGGGAAAAGGAGTTCGATGGAAGTTTGAAGAGGAAGCTGGATCAGCTATTTATATAGGCTCTAGGCATTAGGCTTTAAAAAATTATAAATTCTAGTGCCTAAAGCCTAACGCCTAATACCTGATTTATATGTCTTATGAAATTATAGAAAAACTAAAAAAAGAAATTGCCGGGTACAAAGACGAACCAAAGTGGCAAGATACGGGTGAGGTTATTGAAGTTGGGGATGGCATTTTGAAGGTTTCTGGTCTTCGCAATGCGGTAAGCCAAGAGTTGCTTCGTGTAGAGACACACGATGGCGGAGAGTGTATGGCGCTTGCGTTGAACCTTGAAGAGGAAATAATCGGCGCGCTGGCGCTCGGCGAATATAAGGGCATCCAAAGTGGGGACGCAGTGCGAAGTACGGGAAAAGTTCTTTCACTGGAAGTGGGGCCCCAAATCGCCGGGCGGGTAGTGGATCCGCTGGGAAATCCTGTGGATGGCAAAGGGCCGCTTTTTTCGAGTAGTACCGCGAAAAACGAAAGAAAACAGATGCTTCTTGAAGAGCGCGCGCCATCAGTGATTGACCGCGAATCAGTGAACACCCCGCTTCACACCGGTATTAAGGCAATTGATTCCATGATTCCCATCGGACGTGGACAGCGCGAACTTATCATCGGCGACCGCCAAACGGGCAAAACGGCAATTGCGCTTGATATCATTGTAAACCAGCAAAAAGAACAGAGTGAGCCGCCGATTTGTATTTATGTTGCTATTGGGCAGAAAGAGTCAAAGATTGCGCGTATGGTGGAGACGTTGAAAGAACACGGCGCTATGAACTACACCGTGGTAGTTTCAGCACCCGCATCCTCAAGCGCTGCATTTTGGTACCTAGCGCCCTTTGCGGGGTGCGCCATCGGTGAGTATTTTCGCGACCTTGGCAAAGACGCGGTAGTGATATATGACGATCTCTCAAAACACGCGTGGGCGTATCGTCAGATTTCTCTGCTTTTGCGCCGCCCGCCGGGCCGCGAGGCATATCCGGGTGATGTGTTTTACTTGCACTCGCGGCTGTTAGAACGCGCGGCAAAACTTTCCAAAGAAAAAGGCGGCGGCTCTTTGACGGCGCTTCCTATTATAGAAACACAGCTCGGCGATGTGACGGCATATATTCCCACGAACGTTATTTCTATAACCGACGGGCAAATTTATCTGGAAGCGGATTTGTTTAACAAAGGCATACGGCCTGCGATCAATGCAGGGCTTTCCGTTTCGCGCGTGGGGTCTTCCGCGCAGACGAAAGCCATGAAGAAAGTCGCAGGTAAGCTCCGTCTTACCTTGGCGCAGTTTCGGGAACTGCAATCATTTGTGCAGTTTGCGTCTGATGTGGACGATGAAACTCGAAAACGTATTCAGGAAGGAATGGTAATGACGGAACTATTGAAGCAATCCGATTTATCACCAATCCCGTTTGAAAAACAAGTCGTGCTGTTTTACGCGGCAATCAATGGATATCTCCAAAACGTGCAGCCCAAGGACGTTCAGAAATTTGAAGTGTCATTTATGGAACATATCGAAAAGTTGCACGAAGAAGATTTGTTAGCTCCGCTTCGCGAAAAGAAAACGATTGATGAGGAGATTGAGGCGAAGATGAAAGAGATACTTATAAACTTTATTGAGTCTTATAAACTACCATAAAACCATGCAAAAAGGCATCGGAACAATTCAAATATTTGTTATTTTCGCTCTTCTAGTTTTGGTAGGAAGTATAGCGTACTATTTCGCAGGAGTTGTCCCAGTAATATTTATTTTACTTGGATTTATCATTACAGTATTTTTGCCTAGATTTTTAAAAAGCACTAAAAATTCACTACAGCAAAATAATGAAACCGAGCGTTATAAGAAGATAGGCGAACTCATAGGAATTATTTCGGTTATCATAACTTTTGTTTTGTTGGCGATATTAATTTTGCGAATACTACAGATAATTTAGTTTTATGATCTATAGAATTAGCAAAAAAGTTTTCAAATCATGAAAATCCTCATCACCCGGCAGATTCTTAATAAGGGAATTAATTTATTTAAAGAGAAAGAGTACAAAGTTACCATAAGCCCTCATAATCGAATCCTCTCCACCTTCAAATTCATCAACTAATTTCCAGTTTCCAGATTCTAGTTTCTAGCATCCAGAGTTATGCAATCCCTTCAAACACTATCTGCGGATTATTGTATAATAGACGAACATGTAATATAATATTGCCATGCAACAAAAAATTCCTATCATAGACATCAAGAAATATGGCGGTAAGCAAGTAGCTGTTGTAAATGGTCGCATAGTTGCTTTTGGAGAAACAACGCGGGAGGTTCTTGAACGCGCAAGGAAGAAAACAGCGCATTCCCAATGGAAAGAAATACTGCTTATTACTGTACCGAGAGGATTGACGGTGGTGTATCGTCTATGAAAAACATTGTATTCCCATACGGCATTCGTTTTCAAGAAGATACTAGAATGGCAGTATTTCCGGCCGCCGAAGCGCGTATACAGGGGAGTCGATCTTCTGAAACGCTGTATAGTATTTTTCTCATAGACTCCGGGGCGACCGTGAGTGTTTTGCCTGCGGGTGACGCTGAACTGCTTGGTATCCCGCTCACGAAGGGCAGAAGAACAGTAGTTCGTGGCCTCGGCGCGACAGATTTTTTGGGGTATAGGCATGTGATAACATGCACGTTTGAACGTGCTACGATTCGCTTACCAGTTGTATTTATTGATCATCCAGCGACATTGAGGATTTTAGGAAGAGAAGGTTTATTTGAAAAATATCTGATCGTGTTTGATGAATCAAAACGTCGCACGTTGTTTCTCAATCCGAAAGAAAGAACACATATCGATAAACTTGTTTAGCAACTAGGCATAAAAACATGCAAAAAGGATTCGGTCTTATAGGGATACTGCTTGTAGTCGGTACTATTGCCATTTTACTTGTTGTTGATTTTTTTGTTCCATTGCGGTTCCCACTTCCATTCCCATCGGCAAAGTATTGGTTTCGTGATCCTGTTTCGTTTGAGGAATGTGGTGAGGCAACGCGTAGAGGTAAAGAAGGACTTTTTATAACATTTTCCCCTCCATTTTGTGAATTTAGAGGGAAAGAGTTTTCTTTTGGGGGGTCGAATAAGAAGGAACCAGAGCACCTTAGAGAAATTGTCGGGGATCAACAAAAAGAAGAAATAGCAAATTGGAAAACCTATCGCAACGAGGAGTACGGGTTTGAGTTTAAGTATCCCAAAGATTGGATGGTTAGAGAGAAACAGGTTAGCAATGATAACCCCGATAGTAATCTAAAAGTATACATTCTTGTATCAAATAGTGCTACGGATCAAAAGTTGACTCAAGAAAATATAGAAAGTGTTTCAGGCTTTCAAGTTACGTTTCATGGGAATGAAAATCCTCAAGAGCTAGATATCGAAAAGTGGTACGACCTTACCCATGAGAAAGATTCTGAAGATGTGCGAAGGTCAAAAATCGTAGTTTCTTTGGCAAATAAAAAAGCAGTTCGCACCGAGCTCCCCTGGGTAGGCACTACCTACCATTATTTTATAGCTAATACAACATCAGTTATTGAATTAGCTTACTCTGTGTCCCAACCAAAGTTTAAAGAATATTACGATCAGATTCTCTCCACCTTCAAATTTATAAAATAAGTTACCCTGTGCAATCCCTTCAAACAATCAAACGACGTCTCCGGGGTGTCAAAAGTATCGGGCAGATTACGAAGGCCATGGAGTTGGTGGCGGCTACAAAAATGCGTAGAAGTCAGGCGGTGGCGCTTGCATCGCGACCGTATGTGTATGCGGCGCTTGAGCTTTTGGCGAATCTTTCGCGTGCCTCAACAAACTATACTCCTGCGCTTTTGCAAAAACGTCCCATTAAAAAAACTGCAGTGGTAGTGGTTGCTTCCGACAAAGGACTTACCGGTTCTTTCAATAGCGCAGTGTTCCGCACGTTTGAAAAACTATCATTATCTTCTACTTGGAAACCGGACGTCCAAGTTATAGCGGTGGGGCAGAAGGCGGTTTCGTATATAGAACGGCGCATGGGTGGTGTTGCGGAAACATTCACAAAGTTTGGTGATATAACTACTCTTGAAGAGACTAAGCCACTTGCGGACTTACTCGTGCAAGGATATTTGCAGATGCGATGGGATAGGGTTACCGTGCTCTACACAAATTTTAAAAGTGCTTTGCAGCAGGAAGTGATATTGCGCGATATACTTCCGGTGGATTTTGCTTCACTAAAGCGCACGGCCGAGGAAATAATTCCGCGGACGGGGAGGTTTGCCGAGGAGTTTCAGGAAAAAGGAATCCAGTTTTTTGCCGATTCGAAAGAAGGAGAAAAGGAATATCTTATTGAACCGTCTCCCGAAGAGGTACTTGAAATGGTGGTGCCATATCTGGTAGTAATGCAGGTGTACCATATTATCTTGGAAGCGAACGCGTCGGAGCATGCCGCGCGCCGCATGGCAATGAAAAATGCCTCGGATAATGCAACTGATATTGCAGAAAGTCTTACGCTTGAGTATAACAAGTCCCGGCAGGCAGGTATCACACGGGAGTTAACTGAGATTGTAGGAGGAGCGGAAGCGTTAATATAGCTTACTAGGCGCTAGGCTTTAGGCTCTAGGGAGAGATAAGATACCCTGTCTTTTTCTAAAGCCTAAAGCCTAATGCCTAAAGCCTAGTGTCCAACAAATATGCAAGGAAAAATCATCCAAATAATAGGCCCCGTAGTAGATGTTGAATTCGAGGCTAACCACATGCCCGCGCTTTTTAACGCGCTTACTGTCGAACACGAAAGGAAAACACTTACACTGGAAGTGGTGAGGCATCTTGAGCCGGGACGAGTGCGCACAGTGTCGCTTGCGTCAACCGATGGCTTGAGGCGCGGCATGGAGGTTAGAGACACGGGAGAACAAATAACCGTTCCGGTTGGTCCGGAAGTGTTGGGGCATATTTTTGACGTTTTGGGAAACACGCTTGAGACAAAAGACGTTTCGTTCAAAAAACGTTGGCCTATTCACCGCTCTGCCCCGCCGTTTACGGAGCAATCTACCGAGATGGAAATTTTTGAAACGGGCATCAAGGTTATTGATTTGATGGCGCCGATTATCAAGGGAGGAAAGGTGGGTCTATTCGGCGGCGCGGGAGTAGGAAAAACCGTACTCTTGCAGGAACTTATCCGCAATGTTGCAGAGGAATCGGGGGGTGTGTCTGTGTTTGCGGGCGTGGGTGAGCGGTCGCGCGAAGGAAATGACTTATATCACGAAATGCTTGAATCAGGCGTTATTTCAAAAACCGCGCTGGTGTTCGGTCAAATGAACGAAGTGCCGGGCGCGCGCCTTCGTGTAGCGCTCTCCGCGCTTACTATGGCGGAGTATTTTCGCGACGAAGAAAAGAAAAACGTGCTTCTCTTTATAGACAATATTTTTCGTTTCTCGCAGGCGGGGCTTGAGGTCTCAACCTTGCTTGGCCGCATGCCGTCCGCGGTGGGGTATCAGCCCACGCTTGCCACCGAAATGGGCGAACTGCAGGAACGCATCGCGTCTACCAAAAGCGGCTCTATCACATCGGTGCAGGCAATTTATGTGCCCGCAGACGATATTACGGATCCCGCGCCCGCAACCACGTTCAGTCATCTGGATTCCACTATCGTTCTTAGCCGTACGCTTACGGAAATTGGCATTTACCCGGCGGTAGACCCGCTCTCATCCACGTCAACAGCACTCTCACCCGTAATTGTGGGCAGGGAGCATTATGATGTTGCCCGCGCGGTGCAGGGAACTCTCCAACGGTATAAGGAATTGCAGGACATCATTGCAATTCTCGGTATTGAAGAACTTTCGGAAGAAGACCGCCGTACCGTAAACCGCGCGCGGAAAATCCAGAATTTTCTTTCACAACCATTCTTTGTGGCGGAAGTATTTACAGGCACGTCCGGCCAATTTGTGTCTCGGGATCATACGATAAAAGACTTCGCGGAAATTTTGGAAGGGAAGTACGATGATCGCCCGGAGCAAGATTTTTATATGAAAGGGACACTAGAATAGTTATGCCCATCTATTTTGAAATAATAATAATAATAATAAGGTATAGTAAAGTAATTAATGGAATCTTATTTGTAAAAGAATTGTATGCAACATATATATAGAAAGAACGTGTTTTTGTTTGTATTGGTGTGCATGATGGCGCTAACCCCAACTTTTTTTGTCTCTGCCGACCACACGCAAGCCCATACTATTCAGCAACTGCAGGCGCAGATTACGTCATTGCTGGCGCAAATTACTGCTCTACAAGAGCGGTTGGCGGCATCGGGAGGAAGTGGGGGCGGATCCGGCGGAGTACCGCCCGTAGCTGCATGCCCGCGCCTTACCTATAATTTTTATCTTGGCAGTACTGATACAGACACCGAAGAGCAAGTAAGCGAACTCCAAAAGTTTCTTGCGAGCGATTCTTCTATTTATCCCGAAGCTTCTGTAACGGGTTATTTTGGGCCTCTTACGGAGCAAGCGGTAAAGCGTTTCCAGGAAAAGCACAGCATTGTTTCCTCCGGCTCCCCGGACACAACCGGCTATGGCGTGGTGGGACCGTTGACTCGCAGAAGATTATTGCAAGGTTGTCAGCAGACTGTAGTGCCGCCTGTGCCGCCCATTAGGTACCTAAATTATTCGGTAACTCCTTCACGTGGTTTTGTGTTAGGGCAGCAGTATTATGTAACTGCCAAAATTACAGACGCTGTACCTAATAGTCCAATCTACTTCAGTTTGCAGCGTCCGGACGGGACTATAAAATACGACATTGAGGCTCTTTACAGCGCTCGTTACACGGACCAGAGTGGTTCATATACGATTTCTGATACAGTATCATTGGCAAACGAGGGACAGCAGGGTACCTGGGTTTCCTGGGTTACGGTAGGCGGTATTGATTCCAACAAAGTGTATCACCAAGTAGAAGGTTTTATAGATGTAGTGCGGAATTCCCGTGATGCGCGTCGCATTGCAGACCTAAAGCAACTGCAACTCGCCCTGGAATTGTACTATGATGCAAATGGGCAGTCATATCCGGTTTCACTATATGCTTTGGCACCGACTTACATACCCATAGTACCTACAGACCCGCTGGGTAACCTGTATCATTTGTATCATTATGTGACGATGCCAAATGGCTGTGCCGGCAATGCGGCCAGCCCCTGCACCGGGTATCATATGGGTTCAAGTCTTGAGGTTGCTAGCAATTCAGCACTCATTTATGATGCAGATTATAATTCAACCACTTTACCCGACGGGATCAACGGCTCCGACCAGATACCTTGCCGGCCGACAAGTGCGGGAATTGTGGGGTATTGTTTTGATGTGAAGAAGGGTACTGCACCACCATCGCAGAATCTCCCCCCAACTATTTCCGGCGTATCCGGGCCAACGGTTCTAAAAGTAGGAGAAATTGGAAAATGGGAAGTCAAAGCATATGATCCGGAACAGCAATCTCTCAAATATAGCGTTTTGTGGGGTGACGAGGGTTCTTTTGTGGGGCCGCAGTTTGCTCCCTCTGCGGCAGAAGTCTATACACAAACAACAACATTCACGCATCGTTATGCGAATACAGGAACATATACGCCGACTTTTACCGTAACCGACAATCAGGGGTTATTCGCAAAGACAAGTATTTCGGTGAATGTGGGCAGTGTGGAGTCTGCGTTAAAAGTTACCGCTCCGAATGGCGGAGAAACTTGGACAAAAGGAACAACACAGACGATCCGGTGGCAGGATAATACACCTTTTCCAACACCTCCACCTTGCCAAGTCGGAACAATTTGTCCACAGCAACTTATCGTCAGACTATACAATATCAAATTAGTCCCTTATTATCCGCCGTGCATTGGAGAAATATGCCCCGCCTTATATCCCGCGTCGTATACGATTGCTAACAGTGTATATGATTCTTCGTATAACTGGTCAGTTGGAAAAATTATGAATTCTGATGGGACCAGTGGCACCGCTCCCGACGGCTCATATACGATTCAAATTTGTCAAACAAATTCTACAACTTGCGACTCAAGCGACAGCTATTTCAAGATTGTAATCGGCGGAACAACTACCAATAACTCTCCTGTCATTAGCCTATTCCCCGCAATCCCTTCCGAAATCAAAGTTGGCCAACCCGTCTCGTTTAGTTGGTGGGCAACCGATGCTGATGGCGACAACCTTGCATGGTCAGTTTCATGGGGCGAGGGTATCGGAATGGCAGGCATATGCCAATCTCCAAATCCGCAAAACAAACAAAACTGGGCTTTCACCGCGCCTTACACATGGCAGAAAGCAGGAACATACACCGTGAAGGCAACGGTAAATGATTGCCGAGGCGGAAGCGCTGAACATGCGTTCAATGTAACTGTGGGCGCTACTACCCAACCTTCTATCACCGTCCTTTATCCGAATGGGGGAGAGCAGTGGCAAATCGGTTCCACGCAGACAATACGGTGGGCTAGCAGTAATTTTCCATCTGACCGTAAAATAGATGTTATAAGGTTGCGGGATGTTTATGGAAAAGAAACAGATCTTTTGTATGGAACGATAAATGATGGCATTGAACAAATCATTGTGCCATCGGTTCCGTCGATCCACTATACATTAGAAATTAAAACTTATTCAACAAACGGTGAGCTTATTTTTGATGCGAGTGATCGCGCGTTTAGTATTGTGGTGGGGAAGGCGATCGTTACTTCCTTTGGCGCAAATCCGCAAACCGCTCCTTCAGATGGCATTGTTAAGCTCTCGTGGTCAGGAATATATATTTCTAAATACACGCTTTTTACACATTGTCCGTTTGGCGTTTCTGTTATGTACGAGAAAAAGGAATGGTGTAATCAAGAGGCGGATATGGGCCAGAACACCTCCATGAGCGGAAAATTTACTAATACCACCCAGCAAAATCAGTATGTTCAAATAGAACTCCGCGCTTATGGAGCAGCTGGTACTTTTGATCATGCCTGGACTTTAGGCGTAGATGTTCCTCCTTCCACAACAACAGCTCAGCCTTCTCTCACAATCACTGCGTCCAGTGCTTGGTTGAGTTCACAAAGCGCATTACCTATTCAAGTTGGAGATACGCTTACGATAAGTGGCATGCCGCAAAATCTTGGTAGTGGATTTAGTCGCGCATTCTTCTTTGATCCAATCTTCAATGCCTCTTGTACTAATAATAGTGCAAGTGAAACAATATGGACCATGCAGTGCACTGCGAATCAAGTTGGGACAAGCAACTTCTATGTTGAGATTTACCAGAATGGTCAGACATATCGTTCGAACACTGTTCAAGTAACAGTTGGTAGAACGCCTGATCTTACGGCGGCAATAGAAGTTTCACCCAATCCAATGATACCCGATCAACCGGTTAAAATAACGAGAACTGTAAAAAATGTTGGCACGGCAACAGCCTATAATGTGGGCATAAATGTAAAAAATCTCTCAAATAACTGGGAGATGAGTGGTTACGGTGGTGTCACACTCGCACCAGGACAGGAATACAAAAATGTTGCAACCCTTTCAGATACCTCTTGGGCAACATGCGCGAACGGCGGTATAAACGCAATTCGATTGATCGTTGATCTAGAAGGACTTGTGGCAGAATCCAATGAAAGTAACAATGTTGCTACTATTAATGTCAGTTTGTCTGGATGTGGTATTTGACAGGTTATGAAACTCAACATCTATTCTCTTAAACACGTTTTGTATCACGGAGATGCCGAAGCTGTGAATTGTAAGACAGCCTCTGGTGAAATCACCGTGCTCGATCATCACCGGCCGCTGATTTCTGTGTTACCGAAAGGTGTTATCAAAGTTACCGATGCGGAACAAAAGGGCCGCTATTTTGAAGTTGCGTCCGGGTTTCTTGAAGTGCGAGACTCTAACGATATGCGCCTGCTGGTGGAAGAAGTGTCACACACATGATTTCCAAAATAACTATGCGATCGCATAGTATATTTGGAAATTGCTTTTTGGAACGTGTTACAGGGTCTCTGTGTTCTTTTCTTGCGAGAGATTGTCTGATGTGCTATGTTACAGGTAAATTTGAGAGAAGGGAGTATGTGATGAATCCAAAAATAACTCTTGGGCCGGAACAATCGATCATAAGAAACAGGCAAGATTTAAAGACAGTTTGTATTCGCGGGGGCTACGATCCCTTTGATGATCCGCATGGCGCAATCTTACCGCCGCTGTATCGTGGAGTTACTTATGTCATGCCTGATACGGAAACGGCTGAGCGAATGGTGCGGGGAGACGAATATGGCTATGTGTATGGCCGATTTGGCAACCCAACAGTAGCAATACTAGAGCGTTGCGTCGCCGAATTGGAAGGATCGAATGCGGAAGATTTTCTTCTCAAAGGTGTTGACGCGCTTGCATGCGCATCAGGAAATGCGGCGCATCGTCTGTTGATTACCCATTTTTGCAGTAGCGGCGATAACATCGTTCTCTCTCCGTATTTATACGGAGGAACTCGGCATTTGGTTGAACACCGTGTTTCGTTTGCAAACATAGAGGCTCGGTTTGTTGAAGATCCAACTGACATTGAGTCGTGGCGGCGATTGATAGATGATAGAACCCAATATCTCTTTGTGGAGGTCCCAACAAATCCTCACGGCTATATGTATGATATTCAGTCTCTTGCCGACCTCGCGCATAGTTTCGGAAAGCCGCTTGTGGTGGATAGCACTATTGCCACACCCATTCTGTTGCGGCCATTGGAATTCGGGGCGGACTTTGTAACACATTCCCTTACAAAATGCGCGGCCGGATATTCTCAAGGCATGGGCGGTATTATTGTTGGCAGCCGAGAAGCTATACACCACTGCCGGATGAGTGAAGCACGTGATGAAGGTTCCGTATTAGCTCCTGATGTGGCATGGCTCATACGCCTTGGTATTATGACGTTGTATGAGCGTGTTATGGCGCATGCGCGTAACACATATTCGTTGGTGTCAGCGTTGCAACAGCACCCGCGTATACGGAAGGTATGGCATCCGCTATCTTCCGACCACCCCACGTATGATGTCGCCGCGCGATTACTGGAAGGATATCCGTCGCTTGTGTACGTGGAAGTTGATGGGGGAGAACAAGAAACACGGCGCTTTATGGATGCTCTCCGGTTTTGCCGTAATTGCGTACATTTGGGCGATTCCAATACCTTTGCTACGCATTGCTGGTCTACCACACATGGTGTGTTGCAGCCGAAAGAGAAAGAAAGTAGCGGCATTGTTTCTAATGGGGTACGGTTTTCTGTGGGGATCGAAGACATCATGACAATCATCCCGGATATTATGCAAGCTCTTGAAAAGATCTAGAAGTGAGTTATTGGCGGCTTTAGCAAGTCGCCTTTTTTCTTTGTTTGGTAGGATTTTTGTGATACCATTTCTCCATGTCTGATGGAGCGAGGCATAATGTAGATTATCTTATTATTGGTGGAGGCATTGCAGGAACCGCGGCCGCCGAAGTCATACGCGACAACGACGAGAGAGGCTCTATAGCCATCGTAAGTAAAGAGCCGCATGAGTTGTATTCGCGGGTTCTTTTGCCCAAGTATGTTGAAGGGAATGTCTCGCGCGAGCAAGTTTTTTTACGGTCCGCGGAGAATTACAACGCGCGCAATATCAGTCTCTATGCCGGCCAGGAGGTTACTATTGTAGACCCCGCGCATCAGGAAATCCGTACGCGCGAAGGTAAAACGTTTTTCTATAAACAACTTTTGATTGCGGCAGGCGGACGAGTAAAGCCGTGGCGCGTTCAGGGTTCCAATTCCGTTCTTGTTTCCCGGTTTCAAACCATTGATGATGCAGACGCCTTGCGGGAGCAGTTGGCGTCTTTGCCGGCACCGGAAGTTGTAATTGTCGGTGGCGGCTTTATTACCCTTGAATTATTGAACGCGCTAGTGCCATTGCGTCTGCCAATACGCGTTCTGATGTCCGAAAAGAGATATTGGGATCAGTTTTTGGATGAAACAGGGAGCGCATTTCTTGAGGCGCGTATTGAGCAGAGCGGTGTTACTATCAGCCACCAAGAAGTTGTCACACATGTTACACTAGGGAAGGAACGGCGTTTCGCACTGTCTACAAATCGACGCAATACCCATACAACCGACATCATAGCTGTCGGTATCGGACTTGATCGTGAAATAGAATTGTTTTCCGGCATTGGCATAGAAATAGATACGGGAATAAAAACAGATGAGTACATGGAAACTGCGGTTGAGGGAATTTGGGCGGCGGGAGATATTGCAGAAGTGTTCCATCCGGTATTTGGCAAGCACATGTGTATTTCAAACTGGAGTAACGCGTTTTTACAAGGGCGTGCGGCCGGATATAACATGGCAGTGCGTCTGACACAGACAGGAGCGAGCCAGCCATACGTGCGTATTCCCCTGTATGCTGTAGATGTGCTTGGATTACATATTGCGTGCGTCGGAGATGTGTTTAGCAAGGAATATGATGGGCGTGAATTTATAGCTCGGTCTCAAAATGGGCAGTACTATGAACAATTTATTATGCAAGGCGGCAAACTTATTGGTGCGGTGCTCATGAACAAATTTGAAGATCAGCGAATTATTGAACGGCTTATCAGCGAAAAACGCGATGTAACGCCGTATCTTTCATATTTTAAAGACGAAAAAATTAATCTTTCTCAAGCATTGCAGTCATGATATCTTATTCGCAAAGCCGGATCGTCGCAGCAGCGGGTGGTACAGCGGTCATCGCGGCGGCAGTGGTTCTGTGGGGTTTTGGGAGATATGCCGAAGTGGAATTGCACCCGCCGGAAGGTTATCTTGCGGCAACAGTTTCCGAGATGGTTTCAGTGCCTCCGCCGCCAGTTCACCTTCCAACACCGTCTCCGGTCTATGCAATCTATATGTCAAGCTGGGTCGCAGGTACGCCGTCATTTCGTGAAAACCTTGTGGAGTTTGCGCATACTTCTGAAATAAATTCAATTGTTATTGATGTGAAAGATTATACCGGCAAAGTCGCGTTCAAGACGGGAGATGCAGCGATAGAGGCGTTGGGTTCAGAAGAGAACCGAGTTCCGGATATGCGGGCATTTATAGATGGGCTCCACAAGAATAATATATATGTTATTGCGCGCATCAGTGTGTTTCAGGATCCGCATATGACATCGCGCCGATCGGACATTGCTATCAAGCGCGGTGATGGTTCGGTGTGGAAAGATCGCAAAGGAATTTCTTGGATTGATCCTGCCTCCAAGGACATGTGGGCATATATTGTCCGCATCGCGCGCGCATCCGAAGCTGTCGGGTTTGACGAGCTGAATTTTGATTATGTTCGGTTTCCATCAGACGGCAATATGAACGATATAAAGTTTCCTGTGTGGGACGGTATTACGCCGCGGAGCGATGTAATTGCCAACTTCTTTGCATATCTTGATACCAAGCTTTCCGATCTTCCTGTTCCCATCTCGCTTGATCTGTTTGGCATGACTATGACAAATACGGACGACTTGAATATCGGGCAGGTGCTTGAAAAAGCAGCACCCTATGCCGACTACATCGCGCCGATGGTATATCCTTCGCATTACCCGAACGGATGGAACAACCTTTCAAATCCAGCAGCATATCCATATGAAGTGATTCACTATGCCATGACGGAAGGCGCGCGGCGGCTTGAGGTATTACGGGATTTAGTCGCAAGCACTACGTCGCTATTTTACGGAAAACAAATCGCAAATCTACGTCCTTGGATTCAAGATTTTGATTTGGGCGCGGACTATACGGCGGATATGATTCGAAAACAAAAACAGGCAATATATGATGTAGGGCTTGACTCTTGGATGGCATGGGATCCGAAGAATATATATACGAAGGAGGCGTATAAAACTGAATAATGTGACTAACCGAGCTCTACACATTTCGTGTGCAGACGGAATTGTGGATAGCTCGGTTCGGCACATTCCATTTGGTTTTTATGAATACCTTGTGATATATTTAAAACATGTACGACGTTACTATAATTGGTGGGGGTCCTGCTGCTGCGGGTGCTGCGGTGTATGTTGCGCGCAAAAAATTAAAAACATTACTTATCGCGGGCGAGTTTGGAGGGCAGTCTATTGTATCTGCGGACGTACAAAATTGGATAGGTACGAAGTCTCTTTCGGGTTTTGACCTTGCCAAAAATCTGGAAGAACATATTCGCAACTATCCGGAGGAAGTAGAGATCAAAGCGCCCGAACTTGCAACAAAAATTTCTAAAAAAGGAAGCGGTTTTTTGGTGGAAACTGACAAGGGCGGTGCGTATGATACCAAGACCGTTATTATTACGTCGGGTGCGCGGCGGCGAAAGCTCGGCATCCCGGGCGAAGAAGAATTCAACGGGAAGGGGGTTGCATATTGCTCCACGTGTGATGCGCCGTTGTTTGGCGGGAAGGACGTTGCGGTGGTGGGCGGGGGCAACGCGGGGCTTGAAGCAGTTGTGGATCTCTTTCCGTACGCAAGTAAGGTGTATCTTTTGGAATATTCTGATGGGTTAAAAGGGGACACCGTAACGCAGGAGCGCGTAAAAAATTCCGAAAAGGTACATATAATTTTTAACGCGGAAACGAAGGAAGTGAAAGGAGAGAAGTTTGTAACCGGACTTGCATATAAAGACCGTGTGTCGGGTGAGGAAAAAACACTTTCGGTGGGCGGTATATTTGTGGAGATCGGTTCTGTACCAAATTCCGAGTTTGTGAAGGATCTGGTAGAATTAAACAAGGCAGGCGAAATCCTGATTGACCACAAAACGGCGGCAACCTCATGTGAAGGCATTTGGGCCGCGGGAGATGTTACGGACGAGATGTACAAGCAAAACAACATCTCGGCAGGGGACGGAGTAAAAGCGGCATTGTCAGCGTATAGTTATCTCAATAAAAAATGATTTAATATTAACTAAGTAAGATTTATGATCAAGCATGGTTTTTTAATGAAAGCTCTGAATATGATTTGTTGGTTATTTTCTGTTCTCGTATTTATTGATGTGTTAGTAATTTTGTTTGTGGGTGACAGTGACACTCCCTTTTTTCTTGCAGGACTTCTTGCTATGGGAAAACTTTGGTTAGGGCACCCTATGGGGTATGTTTTGTACAAGTCAGGTTTTAACAATCCTTCCATCGCATACGAAGCGGCATATATAATTTACGCGATAATTCTATGGGTTATATTTTTAGGATTGAGAAAAAGCAAAAACCTTAAATCATGAACTCTCTTTTATGAAAATCGCAATTAATGGGTTTGGCCGCATTGAGGCATCTTTCATGAAGCGAAAAAATATGCTCTAATGCCTGTATGAAACTTCAAGATTTTGAACAACTGCATGCTATTTTTCAGGAGCACCATGTCGCGTTAGCGTATGTGTTTGGTTCTGTTGCGCAAGGCACAGAAGGTCCATTATCAGACATAGATATCGCGGTGCTCTTCGATGAAAGTGTGTCAAAAGAACTGCAAGCAGAGCAGGAATTTAGTTTGGTGAATTCGATTGGACAAGTATTAAAAAAAGAGCGCATAGATATTATAAATCTTGGAAGAATACGAAGTCCTGTCTTAAAACATCGCGCCATATTTTTGGGGCGCCCCATTTTTGCGGCGGACGAGCATTTGCGTGTACGATTTGAGAAGCAAGTTTTAGAAGTATACGAAGACACGAAGCATCTACGGCACGTTACCCATACGACCATGAGGCGACAGATAAGGGAAAGGACTTTTGGAAATGGAGCTTTGTCTCCGCGAGAAAAGTATATAATACAAAAACATGCCACTCGATAAAGAATCAATTCAGGAAAGGATCGGGAAACTTTCTCAGATTATAAAGCTGTTGGATCAATATAAAGGGGAATCCGAAGAAGATTTTCTCGTAGATTTTACTATCAATAGCGCGGCGCAGTTCAATCTTATTATCGGTATAGAAATTATAGTTGACATAGGCAGCCATATATTGAATGAGCTGTATCAGGTTCGTCCTAAAGAATATCAAGAAGTAATTACTGCGCTTGGCGAACAAGAAATAATTTCAAAAGAATTTGCGGTTGAGAACAGCGACATGCCAAAGTTTCGGAATTTTGTTATTCATCAGTATGAGGATGTTGATATGAAACAGGTACATGCATATCTTCAAAAGGCCCCCAATGTTTTTAGAAAATTTGCAGAATATTTTATGGATTTATTAGAAAAACAAGCATGAAAATCGCAATTAATGGTTTTGGCCGCATTGGCCGTTCATTTTTCCGAGCCGCATTTGGCGCTACGCCCTCCGAAGCTTTAGCGAAGGACGGGGAGTTTGATATTGTGGCTGTGAACGATTTAACAGATACAAAAACTCTCGCGTACCTTTTGAAATATGATTCTGTCTATGGCCGGTATGCAAAAGATGTAAAGGCGGAAGATGGCACATTGACAGTTGATGGGAAATCAATTCAAGTACTTGCCGAAAAAGATCCGGCTTTGCTCCCGTGGAAAAAGTTAGGGGTTGATGTGGTAGTGGAGTCAACAGGGTTTTTTACGGATGGCGCAAAAGCCAGAGCGCATATAGATGCGGGCGCAAAGCGCGTGGTTATTACCGCGCCCGCAAAGGGTGATGCGCCTACTCTTTTAGTTGGAGTGAATGATGATGATTTCGGGAAAAACTCTTATCCTATTACATGCAATGCTTCTTGTACTACCAACTCGGTAGCGCCTGTGATGCGGATTTTGATGGACGAGTTTGGAGTTGAGAAAGCCGGCATGGTTACGGTGCATGGCTACACGGCAACACAAAAACTGGTTGATGGGCCGGACGCGAAAGATGTGCGCCGAGGGCGGGCTGCTGCCATCAATATCGTGCCTTCCACCACGGGAGCTGCGGAAGCGGTAATTCAATCCATTCCGGAATTGGAAGGAAAATTTGACGCCATTGCCATGCGGGTCCCTGTTGTCGCCGGTTCTCTGAGCGCCATAACTGCCCTACTTGGACGTCCGGTTTCCAAGGAGGAAGTAAATGATGTATTCAGAAAGGCGGCGCAAGATTTTCGTTGGTCAAAAATACTTACTGTTACGGAAGACCCCATTGTGTCTACGGACGTTATTGGTCAGCCGTATGGCGCAATTATTGATCTCGCGCTTACTAAAGTGGTGGATAGTAATTTGGTAAAAGTATTTTCATGGTATGACAACGAAGCGGGCTACACGGCAACCTTAGTGGAGCATGTGAGGAGGATTGGAGAGAAGCTATGAAAACATTAAAATCAGCAATAGGAATTGTCTTGTGTTTCGCTGGAGGATATATTGGAAGCTTATTGGTTATTACAATAGCGAACATTTTCGTAGACAAGTCAGCTACTGAAGGTCTCGGATATGGAGTCATGCTTTATGGATTTTTACCAGGCATGGCTATAGCTTATTTCATTCTTAAAAAGTATAGACCTGACTTCATAGGTAAATGACCATCTACATCGGGTCCGATCACACTGGGGTTTAATCCGTCGTTTGGAACGAGAGATACAATATGCTATACTAGAGGTATCTATGGTTTCAAAATCCTCTAAAAAACCTATCAAGTTTCGGCAATCTTTGTTTTGGGATGTGGATCCAAAAACAATAGATCCGAAGAAGAACGCCAAATATATTATTGAGCGGATACTTGAGTTTGGCATGATTGAAGAACTTACGTGGATGTTTCATTACTATCCATTATCTCTGATTCGCGATCGCGTGTATCATTCCCGAGGAGTCATCCGTAAAAAATCAAAAGCTTTATGGTCGCTCGTTCTCCGCTAGAAACTATTTTACCTGAAGACTTGCATATACAGTGTTTGCTGCCGCCTACGCAGCAAGCTTTTTTTGCGGTGAGTTTGGAAAACCGTCAAAGCCTATTTTCAAAAAGAAATTCATAAGATCGCAAAAGAATTATTGCGGTTAGAATAAGAAATCATACTCTATGAAAATTTATTTGGCAGCTGATCACGCGGGGTTTGGGCTGAAAGAAGAAATTCGGCATTTTTTGGTTGCGGAAGGGTACGACGTGGCAGACTTAGGCGCGAACCGTGAATCACGTGATGACGACTATCCGGATTTTATGCGGCCGGTTGCCGAACATGTTTCCCGCGAGAAAGATGCGGTGGGGATATTGTTTGGCGGTTCAGGCCAAGGGGAGGCGATGGTTGCGAACCGATTTCCCGGGATACGCGCGGTTGTGTGGTATGGAAAGAACGATCGCATCATAACGCTTTCTCGCGAGCACAACAATGCGAATGTGCTTGCCATAGGCGCGCGGTTCGTAAGCGCGGAAGAAGCGAAACGCGCCATTCAACTGTGGCTTACCACGCCATTCTCGGAAGACCCGAGGCACAAGCGGCGGGTTGACAAAATCGATAATTAATGATAGCATAAAAGAAATTATCTTTTAGATGAGATGAAAGGGGGATCTAATGTCTTACTGGCGTCAGAAGGAATATCCATTCGGGGAATTATACAGGGCATTTCAGGATGTTGGTGTAATCCTCGGGGAAGAAATTTTTAACTGCAGTGAGTTGGGGTTGCATGATGAAGAAAAGGGGAGCGACGAGTTAATTTTACGTGTTTTGCTGAAGCGGCTTTCGGGAGCAACAGTTTCATTACCTGATAACCACGGTGGAAAGCTTACCGTAGAATCTGGCCAATTTAGGTGGAAACATGGGGTTGGGAAGGATGAAATGTATTGCATGTGCCGAATGGTTCCGACAGGTTGGCTGTTTGAAGTTGGAGGATCCGACGATTTTGGCATTGCGGTTAACTTCGGATGGCGAAGATTGAGTTATGAACATCCGCTTTCGGGAACTACTATAACCGCTGGACCATCTCGACACTTGGGTCTCTGTCGGAATTACTAAGAAGGAGGTATGACATGTTTATGAATATGGTCTTGATTGGATCGGCGGTTTTAAATGCCGCAATCTTTGGCGGAATTGGGTGGTTAATTGGGGGGCCGAGATGGTGTGCAATTGTGTTTGCGGTGGCATTTTTCGGCTCGCTTTTTGCTTTTAGTCTTTGTCAAACAGCGAGTGATGATGAGCCGTTACTCAAATCGGAGTAAGAGGACTTTAAAAAGGCGTCGCGAGCAGATGCCTTTTTCTTTTGTCTTTTTCTTTTTTCCTTTATACTTTCTATATGCGCGAAGTAGAAATCATCCCCTCAATAAACGCCGAAACATTTGCGGAAGTGCAGAAAAAAATCCGTCTGGTGGAGCCCTACGTCTCCTGGGTTCATTTGGATGTTGCCGACGGATCGTTTACGGATATCACGCTGTGGCATAATCCGGATGACTTATTGGAATTTCAGACGCCGTTGTTTATTGAGGTGCATCTCATGCTTGACCGTATTGATGAGCGCGCGGATGAGTGGCTCAAGCCCAACGTGCGGCGCTTGATATTTCACCGCGAAGCCTCGCGCGACCCCGACACGGTTATAGAAGCATGTCGCCGGGCGGATATACAGCCGGGTATTGCTATTCGGCCCGACACACCCGTGGAGGATGTGTTTCCATATCTCGCGAAAATTGATTTGGTGCAGACGCTTGCGGTAGTGCCGGGTCGTGCGGGGCAGAAATTTATCCCCGAGACACTTTCTAAGATTTCGGCACTGCGTTATGCCTGCTCCGCATGCCGCGTGGAGGTGGACGGCGGCATTGATACCAACACAGCGCTGCAGGTTGTGCGCGCGGGCGCTGATACACTGGTTGTCGCAAGCGCAATTTTTAACACTTCTGACATTAAAAAAGCTGTAGAGGAACTGCGAAGTCATGCGAATATATAGTACGTCCTCATATATTGTGTGGAGTTTATTCGTGCTTGTATCAGGCGGCGCGCTTGTTTCCATTCCGTTTATTCTTACTGACTACATTACGACACCCTCTGCTTTGTCATTTGAGTCCCAAAAAACACCGAACGGCGCAGAGTCCGGCGTATTGGCGAGCAGTGATATTGTTGCGGTTGCTGACACGTCGCTTATGCAAAACCGCGCCGAGATATACCAGACGCGCACTCTCGAAAGTTTATCGTTTTCTGTTCCCAAGACTGGTAGGGCAATCTTTGCCGATTTGGCCGAGATGATGCTCCGGGTGTATCGCGATGGGGCGGAAATTTCGGCATATCCTATTCTCTCAAAAGGTAAGCCTGGGTCGCTGTGGGAGACGCCGACTGGGGTGTATGCCGTAAAGACAAAAGAAGAAAATCATTTTTCAACTATCGGGGAGGTTTGGATGCCGCACAGCTTGCAGTTTTTCGGAAATTTTTTCATACACGGGTGGCCACATTATTTTGATGGAAGGCCGGTTCCCGAAGGTTTTTCCGGCGGATGCATACGCCTTTCAGCTCAAGATGCCGAGCAGGTATTTAAAGCAGTAGATATTGGCGTACCGGTGTATGTGACAAATGGCGCTCTGCCGGCAGTTCTTGCGGCGACTGACGCGCCGGAAGAGGAACAATTTGGGTATCGCGGACGAGAATCATTTACGCCGCCGCCGGCTCTATCCGGTGAGGCTGCCATTGTTGGCGATCTTGAAAATGGTTTTCTCTTTTTTGAAAAAAATCAGGATACCGCGCGTTCGCTTGCTTCTCTCTCAAAACTTATGACTGCCCTGATTTCAGTGGAGACGGTTAATCAATTCCACACGGCGACGATTACCGAAGAAGATGTAGAAATATATGGAGATGCTGGCGGGCTCCATGCCGGAGACCGCTTTGAAGTAGGCGAGTTACTCTGGCCGCTGCTTCTTACGTCTTCCAATGACGCGGCGCATGCTATAGCGCGCCAAATCGGCGCAAAACAATTCGTGCGGCTTATGAATGAAAAAGCCGCGAGTTTGGGGCTTGGCAATACCTTGTTTGTGGAGCCATCCGGTCTTGACCCCGCAAACACATCAACTGCGATTGATACGTTTCGGCTGGTACAGTATTTGTGGTCAAACAAACGTTCGCTTCTAGAGATGACGGAAAAACGGAGTTATAAGACATGGCGCAACATTCATCCGTTTGTTTCCAAGAGCACTTTTTTGGGCGGGAAGACCGGTTATATTCCGGAAGCAAAACGAACTATTGTCTCTGTTTTTTCTATGCCATTCGGTGAGTTTGGCAAGCGATCCATTGCGGTTGTCGTTCTTGGTTCTGATGCCATTCAGTCTGATGTCGAGCGCCTGCGCATATGGGCAAAAAATAATTTTATGTATGATTTGCAACTTCCGCAGGAAAACCAGCGCATAGAGTATGCCGCGCGTGATTTGTCCAACCCATCTTCGGCGCTTTCCTTACTGTTTACGGGGGACATCATGCTCAACCGCGGGGTGAAAGCTGTTATCCAGAAAAACGGCGGCGATTGGTCTTTTCCGTTTGCTCATGTGGCGGAAGTAATAAAATCAGCGGATATTACGTTTGGCAACATGGAAGGCCCCGCGTCTGATGTAGGGGAAAACGTCGGGAGCGTCTACTCGTTCCGTATGGATCCACGCGTACCCGAAGCGTTTGCGAGCGCCGGGTTTGATGTTGTTTCGCTTGCGAATAATCACATGGGTGATTGGGGCCGCACAGCATTTGAAGATACCATGCGCCGTCTTCGCCGGGCTGGCGTTGCATACGCCGGCGCCGGATGGAACAGCGCGGAAATTCTAAAACCAACGGTTGAGGAGAGAAACGGAATGCGCGTTGGGTATCTTGCGTTTAGCGATGTGGGGCCGGGTTTTCTTCGCGCGGGAGAAGCGCTGTCGGGAATTGCCGTAGTGCCTGCGGGAAACCAAGGACTTTCCTATGTGGAAAAAGCCGTCTTACAAGCTTCGCGCGATGTTGATATACTGGTAGTGTCGTTCCATTTTGGTGAGGAATACGAGCCTTTGCCAACCCTGCGCCAGCGCGCGCTTTCGCGTATTGCCATTGATGCCGGGGCTCGAGTTGTCATTGGACATCATCCTCATGTAGTGCAAAGCGTGGAGGAATATGGCGGCGGTGTTATTGCTTATAGTCTGGGAAATTTCGTGTTTGATCAAAACTTCTCACCCGAGACGATGGAAGGCCTGATGCTCAAAGTGGAGTTTCAAGGAAAAGACATAACTGCCGTAATCCCGATACCCATTAAGATGAATGAATTTTATCAGCCAGAGGTAGAATAGGCATTAGATGGTTAGGCTCTAGGCTTTAGCAAAGATGGTAGGATACATGCATAAAGATTTAATTTCACAACAGTTGTGTCATTTTTACTCAATAACTTTTAATTACGAAATCCCTCCCAGCCTCCCTTTTCCAAAGGGAGGAGCGTATGTCCCCCCTTTGGAAAAGGGGGATGAAGGGGGATTTTTATAGGAGTTTCGTAATTCAAAGTCAATAAAAAATATTTTTGCTAGAGCCTAAAGCCTAGCGCCTAGTAACCTATGTTATCTGACGAAAAAACGCAATTTCTGGAACAGAAAGCCAACGAAATTCGCGTTTCCATTATCGAGATGCTTATTGAAGCAAAGTCCGGGCACACGGCGGGGCCTTTGGGCATGGCTGATATATTCACCGCGATGTACTTTCATATATTAAAGCACGATCCAAACAACCCCGATTTAGAAGAACGGGATCGTTTGGTGCTTTCCAATGGGCATATTTGCCCGGTTCTCTATGCTACGTTGGCGCACGCGGGATATTTTCCGGTGGAAGAGTTGCAAACATTGCGTAAGTTAGGAAGCCGTCTGCAGGGGCATCCGCACCGCACTTCACTACCCGGACTTGAGACGACATCCGGTCCGTTGGGATCCGGTTTGTCGCAAGCAGTGGGAATGGCAATTGCTCTGCGAATTGATGCAAAGCTGAATCAGGTATACTCTTTTACATCAGACGGCGAGCACGACGCCGGAAACACGTGGGAGGCGGTTATGCTCGCTGGCAAGCTCAAGCTCGCGAACCTGACAAATCTTATTGACCGCAACAATATTCAAATAGATGGCATGACAGAAGATATCATGCCGTTGGAGCCTCTTCGCGAAAAATATGAAGCATTCAACTGGCACGTGCTTGAGATAAACGGACATGATTTCCATGAAATAATAAACGCGTACGAAGAAGCGCGTGCTATCTACGAGCGCCCTGTCTGCATTATCGCGCATACCATTCCCGGCAAGGGTATTCCCGAAATTGAGTTTGACTACCGGTGGCATGGGAGCCCGCCTGGAAAAGGCCCCGGAGATAAAATTCCGCAAGAGGAGCAAGGAAAGCGATTTTTGGCGGAACTACGCACGCTGGGCGGTAAAATAACAAGCGAACATGAGTAAGTTTTCAAATAATTTTACAAGAAGTCAGCGCTCTGCTTTGATGTTCTTTATTATGACGGCTATTGCGGGATATGTTACATTGTATCTGCTCAAAACGGCAAATGATACCGTTGAAAAACTTGACGTGCTTTCTGAAACACCTCATTTTCAGCTTCTTCGGGAACTTGAAAAGGATCTCAGCGGGGCTGGAGAGGGGAAGGAGACGCGTCTATACAACAGCTCCGTGTTCTCTGTTGCTTTTTCCTACCCTGTGCAATGGCAGCTTGAGGAGATTCCGAAAAAAAGAAAAATTGTATTTCATGACCCTCTGTTTCAGGAAAAAAAGTTTGTTAATGATGCAGCAAGCGTGGAAATTTTGGAAGATATGACACAAGCTGAAGCGCTTCAAAAAGCATTTTTTGTAGAAAAGAACGGTCTCTATTTTGTGATTAGCAGATTTGGTCAAAAAGGCGACCCCGCAGTGGATTATATACGCAATGGAAATAATGTTCTCATTGGTAATTCAATGGTTGCTATATACACACTTACGGGGGAATATGCGGGCACACTGCGTAACTATCGCGTACTCGTCTCAAGAGACAATCGGCATGCTATTATAAATGTATTGGGAAGTCGGGAAACTCTTGAGAAAATTATATTTTCCTTCTCATTTATCAACTAAGTCTATATAATCATATGATCGAAAATGAAAAAACCATTCATTGGGTGACCGTGGTGTTGGTACTGCTCGCTACAGCGATGGTATTTTTTGTGACTGTTGCGAAAAATAACATGTAGAGTGCGTATGTTTACTCAAGAAAAACTTAGCCACATCGTAGCCGTAGCGCTTCTTATTATTGCCGTGCAGGTTATTGCCGTTGTTGAGTATTTTGACATTCCCGATCGCAAAGAAAGTTCTTTTCAAGACAGCACTGCATGCACCCAAGAAGCAAAACTCTGCCCCACACTAGAAAGCCAGAAGCTGGATACTGGCGAGCTTGAAAATCCAGATATCCAGTCTCCGGATTCTAGCAATCCAGAGTGGCAAACCTACCGCAACGAGGAGTATGGGTTTGAGATGAAGTATCCTCTGGACTGGATTATAGGAGAAGAAAATTATGTAATACCCCAAAAAGAAGTCCGTGTTGTACGTCTCCAATCAAATAATAATAGGTTGGCATTTACCGTACGTGTAAGAACAAGCGATCCACGTGAAGATAAAGAAGAATTTCTTTTAGACCGTGGATTAATAAATTCTTCCTTCAAGATCGAAAGTGTATCCTACCCAGTAAGCATATTCCCGAAAGGGTACGAGTGTTATGAACCAGCTACCTTTGATGAGTGTTCAAGATTTTACCTCGTAATCGACGATAAAGAGAAATGGTACATTCTACAAGGCGATGGTGGCCTTACCGAAGGTATTAAAACACCATATACACGAATCCTCTCCACCTTCAAATTCATTAAATAATATACGGAAGTGGGACTTCCGCATTGACACACATTAATACAATGATACAATTGTAGTATGCGAACTGAAGAATTGGTGACAACTAATATACGATTGCCCAAAAATCAATTGCGGGCGTTGAAACAGGAAGCGCTGCAAAAAGAGAAAAGCGTCGGTTTTTTGTTGCGGGAGCTTATCCGTATGCATGTGCAGAGTGGAACTCATAAAATCCATAAAAAAAGAAAAATTACTTCTATCTGGGATCTTCCAAAACTTGCTGTGGATATGGGTGATTCTACACTAGCATCCCATATAGACGATATTGTATATGGAAACAGAACAGTTGGATAAAGTTTTTGTGGATTCCAACGTATTTATCGGCGTTCTCAATACACACGATGCGTTGCACGAAAAGGCGCTTAATCTGTGGGAGACGTTGAAAAAAGAACAATGCGGTCTTGTGGTATCCAATGGCATAATAAGCGAAGTTATTACGGTGTTATCCCAACGAGTAGGCAAACAAAAGGCACTCGATTTCGCATATAGCATTTATTTTGATGACAAGCATGAAATTGAGATAGTGCGGCTTGATGAAACGATAGAACTCAAGGCACTTGAACATATAGAGGTGATTTCTTCAAAAAACGTTAGTTTTATAGATGCAACCAATATCGCAATTATGGAACTTTATGGTATCAAGAAACTTGCTTCATTTGATAAAGAATTCCGTAAACAGAAGGGCATAGAAGTACTTTTTTAATTACATAAAAAATATGTTTAAACAAGAAAAACCAATTCATATTATAGCAGTCGGTTTCCTGCTTATTGCAGTGGAGATTATTGCTATTGCAAGTTATTTTGATCTTCCTGACCATAGCATTAGCCAACGGGTCGCTTGCACCCAAGAAGCAAAACTTTGCCCCACACTGGAAAGCCAGAAGCTGGATACTGGCGAGCTAGAAAATCCAGATATCCAGTCTCCGGATTCTAGCAATCCAGAGTGGCAAACCTACCGCAATGAGGAGTATGGGTTTGAGTTTAAGTATCCAAAAGAATATATTTTTGAGGAAAATGAAATCAATAATAACGAGCGTCTATCTTTAAATTTTGGCGTGAAGAATACATCTGGTGGATTAAATCCTAAACTGGGAATAATAGTAACAGAACTTCAGAATATAACTCTCAATGAGTGGTTAAGTAGCCTTAGTTGGATTGCTGAAGGCGATCATTCAGGTCCGCTTTTACAGGAAGCAAAAGTAAGTAATGTTTTGGTAGATGGTATAAATGCTAAGCGAGTTATACCAAGATATGGACAGGGCAAAGTACCGAGAACATATGTGCTAAGGGATGGGCTTGGATATACAATTTGGGTGACAGATGGTGTATGGGATTACGGTGATTACGCGGGTGATATGGATATTGAGGAGTATTATTTATTAGTTGAGAATCAAGTTCTTTCTACCTTCAAATTTATACAATAAGGTACTGGATTCCCGCCTTCGCGGGAATGACAATAGCAATAGTATGTCCACAAACCCAAAGCAAAACTCGTTTCTAACATCCTCGACCTCAAATCCCTTGAGCAAAAGCCTATTCGCGAAGGCTATGGCTTGAGGTTGGCTGAAGCCGGAGAAGAAAATCATAATGTGGTCGCGCTTTGCGCGGATTTGTGGTAAAATGAAAGCATGAAAAATGTAGAAGCTGAACAAAAGATTAAGCAAAAGATTCCCCATTTTTTGCAACCGTTTTTGTGGTCGGTAAATATAGATGGTCTCGATGTTAATGAAGATAAAGTATATATCATTAACCAAATTCTGGCTTTTGGGGATATGAAGGCCTTAGCGTGGATTTTTAAAACGTACTCCCTCCATGAGTTACGGGATGTGTTTTCACGCCACGGCATGAGGATATACAGAGAAGCAGGATTTTATTTTGTTAAGGATATCCTTTTGGGTATTCGCGAGGTTTTTGATCCTACAAAATATGTCTCAACCAAGTTTTGATATTCTCAATAAACCGCAAAGGGAAATTTTTGAAAAATTGACTTCTTTGAAAAAAGAAGCTGTTTTGGCCGGAGGGACCGCCCTTTTGCTGCAAATTCAGCATCGACAATCATTTGATTTTGATTTGTTTTTCGCGAGAGAATTAGAAAGAAATGATTTGATAAAATTAAAAAAAACGATATCAATAAAGGAAGTTGGACTTAATACGAAAGAACAGATTAACATTATCACTGCAAACGACGTTTTGATTAACTTAGTATTTTATCCGTTTCCGTTCATATTCCCGCAAGAAAAGACAGCTGTTATACCTCTTGCTTCCATTAAAGATATTGCTTTGGACAAAGCGTATACAATAGGTCGTCGTGCTCTCTGGCGCGATTATGTTGATATGTTTTTTTTGTTGAAAGATAATCATATTACTCTTTCAGAAATATCCGCCTCAGCGCCAAAAAAATTTGGTCCTGAGTTTAATGAGCGGTTGTTCTTAGAACAGCTTATCTTTTTTGGTGACATAGAAATTGTAAAAATTTCTTTTCTCAAAGAGCAGTTTGAGGAGGAAGAGATTAAAAAGTTTTTTACCAGCTCCGTGCAAAGTTACCGACAAAAAATTTTGTAATATTTTTAAAAGTATGCCCATACATCCCCAAGCAAAACTTGTAGAAAACATTCTTGATTTCAAGTCGTTGGACCAAAAGCCTATCCGTGAGGGGTTTGGTATTGGGTTAGTTGAAGCTGCGGATGCGAATCCGAATGTAGTGGGATTGTGCGCTGATCTTACGGAATCTACCAAGATGGACGCGTTTGCTAAAAAATACCCAGAGCGGTTTGTGCAAATAGGTGTTGCCGAACAAAATCTTGCGGCGGTTGCGTCCGGCATGGCCGCGGTAGGGAAAATCCCCTATATCTCGTCGTACGCCATGTTTAGCCCGGGGAGAAACTGGGAGCAGATCCGCACAACTATCTGCTACAACGAACGGCATGTGATCATCGCGGGGTCGCACGCGGGGATTTCGGTCGGGCCCGATGGTGCCACACACCAGGCTGTTGAAGATATTGCCCTCATGCGGCCTATCGCCAATATGACGGTGATCGCGCCGTGTGATGTGCACGAAGCAAGGAAAGCCACAGTGGCGGCGGCAAATTTGCCTGGGCCGGTGTACATTCGCCTCGCACGCGAGAAAACACCTATGTTTACCACCCCTGAAACGCCGTTTGAAGTAGGAAAGGCATATGAAGTTTGGCGCTCGGATGGTAGTCCTTCGGCCGACTCAGGACGATCAAAACCACAGGTGGTTTTGATCGCTTGCGGGTCGCTTGTGCATAATGCCATTCTTGCGGCGGCTGAACTTGAGGAACAGGGTGTAGGAGTTGTTGTTGTGAATAACCATACCATAAAGCCGATTGATGAACGTGCTATAATAAAAGCGGCAAAAGAAGCGGGCGCGGTGGTTACGGTAGAGGAGCACCAGGTTATGGGGGGCATGGGATCTGCCGTTGCGGAAGTTCTTGCGAGAAATCATCCGGTGCCTATGGAGTTTGTTGGTGTGCAGAATCGGTTTGGCGAGTCGGGCGAACCCATAGAACTTATTGAAAAATTCAATATGCATCCAGCCGCTATTGTGAAAGCGGCGCAAAGAGTGATACAAAGAAAGAAAGGATAAAATAATACTATATGCATTCTGTTATATATAAGAAGTTTTATAGAACGTTCGTCTTGCTTCTTGTTCTTGGCGGGTTTGTGGTTTTATTTACCGTGCCAGTTTCATCATCTTCGTTGGCAGACAGCGCGCACGCGGTTACGTTAGAAAGCATTCAGCAGCAATTAAACGAAATCTTTGCGGTACTAAAACGCATAAGCGATAGAATAGCAATTCTATTGCAAGAAGCACAGGGCAAAAAAACACCCGTATCAACAGAAACACAGATAGCAGATACCGTTTTACCACCGGCGGAACCAGTGGAGGTGTCTATTGTCCCTACTGTTGTGCCTGTTGCATCTGTGTCAGAACCAGTATGGAAATTTATAGAAGTTCCCTCGCGATCGTTTGCGGGCGGATTGATAATTTTATATCGGTACTCAATTACTGCGGGTGATAAGGACTTTACCGTATTTTCAGCTCGGTTTCATGTAGCGTTTGGCGACGTTTCTGTAAAAGATTTGGAAGTGCATGCATTCAAGGATGAATATTTTTCAACGAGAGCTTACAAAATAGGTTCAGCGTACAACAATATGCTTTATGTTGGCAGACGCAAGGGGTTTTTGGAAAGCGGCAAGCAAGATGTTGATATTTCATTCGAGAATGGCGTTTCCGCAGGCCTTCTTATTCCTGCGAGAGAGACAAGATATTTCGAGCTTCGCGGTTTTACGTCTGGGAAAAACACGACTGCATATTTGGAAGTTTCCGGGGAGGGGCTTTCAAAAGTCGTATTTGAATAACATATTCTATAATGCGAGAAGACGAATTTGATTTTGTTGCCATAGGCGATACCGTAACCGACGCGTTTATCCGCCTTGAAGATGCCATGGTAGACAAAGACAAGAACATGCTCTGCATGCGGTTCAAGGATAAAATACCCTACAAGGAGGTGGTAATTGTTCCCGCTGTGGGTAATAGCGCAAACGCTGCGGTCAGCGCGGCGCGTCTTGGTTTAAAAACTGCTTTTATAACCAACCTTGGGGCGGATGATTGGGGGGAAGAATGTAAAAATAAGCTCGTAGCTGAACATGTTGATACGAAATTTGTTGTGCAACAGCAAGGGAAAAAAACGAATTACCACTATGTGCTCTGGTTTGAGGACGACCGCACTATTCTTGTAAAACATGAGGAATATGATTATGTCCTGCCTGATTTCGGAACGCCTAGATGGGTGTATCTTTCATCTGCGGGCGGTAATTCACTACCGTTTCATATGGCTCTCGCGGATTATCTTGACGCGCACCCTGATATTAAACTTGCGTTCCAGCCCGGTACCTACCAGATGAAATTCGGCAAGGAAGCATTAGAGCGAATATACAAGCGCGCTGATTTTTTTGTGTGCAATAAGGAAGAAGCAGAGCGCATTTTGGAAACAGGGGAGAGCGATATAAAAAAACTTTTGCATATGATGGCAAGTCTCGGCCCAAAACTCACGGTTATAACCGATGGCAAAATAGGAGCATTTGTGTATGACGGAAAAGATGTATGGGTGATGCCTTCGTATCCGGATCCAAAACCACCCTATGAGCGTACCGGCGCGGGGGATGCGTTTTCTTCCACGTTCGCGGCATTTCTTGCGTTGGGTCTTAGCATGGAGGATGCTTTAACACGAGCGCCTATCAATTCCATGTCGGTTGTACAGTATGTGGGTGCGCAGGAAGGGCTTTTATCGCGCGATAAAATTGAAGAGTATCTCACTAAAGCGCCGGAGGACTATAAGCCGCAGAAAGTCTAAAACGTAAAGTGTAAGTCCTCTTCCACTTTTGCGTCGGATATGGTACGCTGAACATTATGTTGGAGTTAGCAGTAAAACCTCGAAAAGAACTTGGAAAAAAGGCAAAAAATGTGCGTAAAACCGGTACTATCCCGGCTATTTTATATGGGTATGGAGTTAAACCACAGCCGCTCCAGGTAGAGTTGCGCGCGTTTCAAAAAGTATGGCAATCCACAGGCGAATCATCTTTAGTTTCGCTTCAGCTTGAAGGAGGCAGTACGCAAACTGTTCTTATCTATGACGTCGCGCGTGATGTATTAAAAGATATACCCATGCATGTTGATTTCTACGCTGTGCGAATGGATAGGCCGCTGGAAGCTCATATACCCATTACGTTTACCGGTGAGTCCGATGCCGTAAAATCGCTCGGTGGCATATTGGTAAAAGTAGCGCATACGCTCGAAATTCGGGCGCTCCCGCAAAACTTGCCGCATGAAATCAGCGTAGATATCACGCCCCTCCATGCTCTTGACGACCAATTGTTTGTAAAAGATATTACACTGCCAGAAGGCGTGGAAGCGCTTGCCGATCCTGAGCAAGTGCTTGTTTTGGTGGAAGCGCCGCGCACGGAGGAAGAACTTTCGGCAATGGAACAACCTTCTGAAGTATCTCTTGAGAACATTGAGGTTGCTGGAAAGAAGGAAAAGGAAGAAGAACCCGAATCTGAAGAAGTTGTAGATGTACAGAAGAAAGAGCAAAAAGAATAAGAAGTTAGATTTATGAAAAAATATATTTTTTTTCTCGGGCTTGCTTTTTTCGCACTAGCCGGTTTTAACGTACACGCTCAAAATGCGAGTGATGCTGTAGAGACGCGTCGGGCGCAGTTGAAAGTGGAACTCGACCAGCTTGAACAACAGATTGCCGGTTTCGATGTTCTCATTAAGAATAAACAGGGCGAAGCTGCGTCGCTTGAGCGCGATATTGCCATAATTGACGCAGAAATTAAGCGCTCAAAGCTTGAAATCCGCCGTCGCAACCTTGCTATTTCTGAACTTGCTTCTTCCATAGACAAAAAATCTTTATCCATTAAAGATATGTCCGGAAAGATAGATCGCGAACGGGCATCTCTTGCTGAAGCTCTGCGGAGGATTCACGAGTACGATGATATATCACTCGTGGAGATGTTGCTCGGATACAACGATCTCTCTGATTTTTTTGTGGAAATAGACACCATAGACTCCCTTCAGCTCGCGATACAGACTTCATTTGAAGAATTGCGTACGGATATAGAGTTAACGGAGAGGGCGCGGGAAAATCTATTTACGGAAAAACAAGATCAGGTTGAACTGCGGGCTTTGCAAGAGATAGAAAAACGCCAACAGGAAGCAAAAGAAAATGATAAACAGAATATTTTAAAGACAACGCGCGGCCAGGAGGCAAATTACCAGGCGCTTGCAAACCAGCGCAGGGCGCGCGCGGCATCCATCCGCAGCGAGTTGTTTATTCTACAGGGCTCGCCCGCAATTCCGTTTGAAGAGGCCCTGCGGCATGCGGAGTTTGCTTCTTCCCAGACGGGAGTACGCGCCGCGTTTATTTTGGGAATTATTGCGCAAGAGTCCGAATTGGGCAGGAACATTGGCCAATGCAATCTTCCTGAAGATCCGCCAAAGTATAAATGGCAAAGTGTCATGAAGCCAAGTCGCGATCATGCGCCGTATCTTGCGGTAACACAAGAGTTGGGGCTTGATCCCAATGCCATGCCGGTTTCTTGTCCCATGCGCGATTCAAGCGGTAACCGAGTAGGATGGGGCGGCGCTATGGGGCCCGCACAGTTTATACCGTCTACCTGGGTCTTGTATAAGGATGCGGTCTCACGGATTACAGGAAATACTCCGGCAAATCCGTGGATGCCTCGCGATGCATTTGTTGCCTCCGGATTGCTTTTGCGCGACAACGGCGCCGGGGGCGGCAGAGATGCGGAACTTAAAGCGGCGGCAAAATACTTTGCCGGCGGAAATTGGAACTCGTATCTCGGCCGTTCCTACGCAAACCAAGTACTCGCGAAAGTGGACAAGTATCAGGAGCAAATTACATTTCTAAAAAGTTTAGCCCAGCAATAGCAGAAGTAATAGTATGAGGTGAGGATTGACCCCCAATTATCAATTATTTTCCCAGGACATCAAAATTCTTGCCGGAAATGTCCAGATCATGGCCGCGCGCCGAAGTATATAACTCTAAATGATTGATCTGTGCATTCGCATAAGAACAGTTACCAGGAGGAGGTGGAAATTTATTTTTATAGAGGGACACAACATCAATATCATAATTTTGATAGCTGGTTGTCAGCACTGGAATCCCCAATTTCGTGCCATGGAACTGCTTCATACAGAAGATGCCGCCCTGCAGTGTTGAAGCCGATGCGGGAGCGGGACAACTTTCAAAGGCAATATCGTCCCTTGGGTTACCATTTCCATCAAACCCTGTCCCGTTGTAAAGCCAAATACTCATGATATCGCTATTACGCGCAACCTTGCCTCCTGCGGCACGCGTATCGCATCCCACATAGGTCACCACAAAATCAGCATTCACATTGGCAGTGTTAAATGACGGGCACCAGGGGCGATTGGTCGCAGGATCCTTTAAACTTCCAAAATGATCTAGTTTGGCGGAAAACTTATGATGCAACTCTGTGAAGTCTCCTACCTTATAGGAGTCTCCGTTTGACTTCACCTTAAAGGAATGCCCGGGAAAACTCCAATCAAAGGAAACCTCATACAACATGCACTTATCAGATATTTCCGGTGATGGGTTTGCAGAATGATTTAGCAATCTTACCTCTATTGGCTGTCCGTTGCCTCCGGTTATTCCAAAATCCCAGCCAGGCCCTTTTCCTTTTCTGGCTAAACTCCATGCATGCGTTATGATTTCAAATAAAAACTTGTTACCATTGGCTGGGATACACTCGCTATAATCAGACAACGAAGTAAACCCGATAGGATCCGGTACCCCTGGTGCCGTATAATTATTTTGATGTTGCCAACAGCGTTGTGTTGGTCCCGGACTGTATAATATGCCAAAGAATCCTCTAGTGGGGATGGTACACTCTTCAAGGAGGACCGAGTTATCGGCTGGATCGCCGTCAGCAGTGGTGGTATCTTGGCTTACCGTGTAAGTATTTTTTCCAAAGGTGATCGTTTGCGGTCCAGGGGCAATAGCG
>VMFT01000009.1 GCA_007376195.1 Parcubacteria group bacterium Gr01-1014_29
ATGCAGCGTTCGGGCAATGCCTGGATAACGGCTGTGGCAACGCCGAAGGCGACAAATACCTTTGGCGGTAGCAGTGGTGAAGAGAATGTGCAAAGCCCGACTTCGCACACTTCAAACAGTGCGGCAACCGGCGGATTAGAGTCGTATGTGCAGCCGGAAGACTTACCTCGTATAAAGGTAGATGCGGGGGAAGACCAACGTGCGGCGGTTGGCGAGCAAGTGCAGTTTCGTGGAAATGCGTGGGGTTTGGATGATAAAGCGCTTGAGAACGCGCGGTATGCATGGAATTTTGGCGACGGCGCAACATACGAGGGTCAGAATGTTGGACATGCTTATATGTTTCCGGGAACGTATTTTGTGCGACTTGTGGTTTCTTCGGGAAAGTACAGCGCATCTGATGATTTTCAGATTATAGTGCAGGAAAATACAATTGTGGTAAGTGAGGTAATGCCGGGAGAAGCAGGATGGATCGAGCTTCAGAATATGGGCGAGAAGTCTATTCATGTAGGTGGGTGGGTTTTCGAAACGGCTGACGGCAGATTTGATATGCCCCTCGGAACAACTTTGGCAGCGCACAGTTTTGTGGTGTTATCCACTGTAACAACGCACGTTGTTCTAAATGCAAAAGGAGATCATATATATCTCTTTTACCCCAATGGAACGTACGCAAATGGTTTCCAGTATGTATTTGAGGTGCCACAGGGGAAAAGTGTGTCAAGCAATGCTAGTGTAAGTGTGTTTACAGATCCGACACCAGGTAGTTCTAATAAACTTGAAAATCCGGTGGTGCCGGTTTTGACGCAGCAAGCTGTATTGGCTCCTGTTGTTGTTCCTAAAGCTCACGTCACGCAAGAAAACATCAAACAATTACCACGATCAGTTATGTTGGAACAGGAAAAATCGGTTATGGAATCAGATACAGTAGAACCGGATGGAGACCCGATTCTTCAATCAGCAACTCTGGCGGGTGCTCCGATGTTCTCAAAAACAAACAAGGAAGCTCTTTGGTTTGGGGGCAGCTTGGTTTTAGGTGGACTTGCCGCAGTGGGTGTAGTGCTCTTTCGCCGTCGTCAACCCCGTTAGAAATCACAAACACCCTTTCTGTATTTCTCGCAAAACAAATTGATTCCTCAAACTATCTTATATAAGCGTGCTTCACAAGATTGTTTGTGTTTTATTTCTAACGGGGCGAACGATACAGTGCAATAGTTTTTTGAAGCATGTGGGAAAGTGAAAAGTTTTGTTCAACGCACTTTTGTAATTCTATTCCCATGTGTTCTCGCAGGTTTTTATTTCGAGAAAGTTGTATGATAGGGTCCGCAAGTTGATCGGGTGAAGCAGGATCTACAAGTATCCCACTTTTCCCAGTTTCTATGATGTCGGGAATGCCGCCGACACGCGTTGCGACAACTGGTAGTCCCGCAAGGCCCGCTTCTAGGATTGTGTATGGCAATCCTTCTTTGAGTGAGGGCAGTACGAATATATCAAACGCCTTGAGGTAAGCAGCTGCCGGTGACTTCGAAATAAGGAATACGTTTTTCTCCAATTTGAAATTTGAAATTTGAAATTTGAAATTAGTATATTCTTCTCCCCATCCCACGAGGCAAAGTTTCGCTTCAGGGAACTGTTCAAGGACCGAAGGCATTGCTTCAATGAGATATTTTATACCTTTATTTTTTGTCCATTCGGTAATGGCGCCAATGACGAGGGGAAATTCATTGCCAATTAGTTTTTGTTGCGCTTCCGGTCGTGCTAAGAAATCCACGGCGCTTATGCCATTGTGAATGAGTGTTACTTTCGAACCGTGTGCCACGTTGTATGATAACGCGGCTTTGCGGTCGCACTCTGAAATGACGATTACGGTGTCGTGAAGCATTGTCGTGATAATACTGAAAAAGCGTATGAAGAATCGTTGCCATGTAGGGCGCCATGTTTCAAGAAATGCCCAGCCATGGACCGTAAAAACACAACGTATGCGCTTTCGGAAGAGCGCGTTGCATATCAAAACCGCGAGCCCTGCGATGCCGCCCGCTTTTGAACTATTGGTATGAATTATGTCGGGATTAAAATGCCGATATACTGATAGAAGCTCAAAGAACGTCCCTATATCTTTGAATGGATTTATTGACTTTTGAAAACTGGCGATGGGGTAGACAGGTATGCTGTGCGCAAAGAGTCTTTCTTTGAGTGGTCCGTTTCCACCAAGCGCAATGGCGGTTTCAAATTGATCGCGCGGTACGTTTACCGCTAAATCAAAAACATACCGCTGGGCGCCGCCCCAAACGGATTTTGTGATGACGAACAATATTTTTTTTCGTTGACTATTTTGCATTATTATAGCATAATTATACCTGTTTATGGATGAGAAAAAAAGTGTCCTTATATTTTCCACCGCGTATCTGCCATTTTTAGGCGGCGCGGAGCTTGCCATAAAAGAAATAACAGATCGTCTACACGATCTGCATTTTATTCTTATTACTGCGCGTATGCGGTGTTCGCTTTTGCCGAAAGAACACATGGGTAACATAGAAGTCTACCGCGTGGGTATCGGGGTTCCTATTTTTGATAAAATTCTGTCCCCGTTTCTTGCCGCATGGTATGTTTTCAAAATAACGCGCCATTCTCCGGTGTGCCTTTTTTGGAGCGTTATGGTGAGCTACACGACTATAACGCCGGTACTTCTCAAAATGTTTGGGTTATATAAAAATATGCCTCTGCTTTTGACCCTGCAAGAGGGGGATTCAAAGGCGCATATAACGCGAGCGCGGTTGGGCCTTGTCGGTTTTTGGTGGCGGTTCGCATTACAACAGGCGGATCATGTGCAGGTTATCAGCGCATATCTTGAAAAGCTTGCAAGAGAGTTTGGGTATGCGGGCATTGTTTCAGTTGTGCCGAATGGGGCAGATATACATAAGTTCACCCCGTCATTCGACAGGGTGCCCCGTCGAATGACGGGGCAAATTTCAGACGATGCAACACCTGTTATTATTACCGTATCAAGGTTGGTGGAGAAAAACGGGGTCGATGTGCTGATTAAAGCGTTTGCGGAAGTTTGTAAAAAATTCCCTGATGTCGCATTACATATTGTGGGCGATGGGAAACTTCGCGGCGAACTGGAAGCGCTTGTCAATATGTTGGGTATCGGAAACAAAACGGTGTTTTTGGGAGAAGTTCCTCATGAAAAAATATCCGCATGCCAGTCAGACGCATATATGTTTGTACGGCCATCTCGGTCGGAGGGGTTGGGAACGGCGTTTCTGGAAGCAATGGCGGACGGTTTGCCGGTTATCGGAACGCCAGTCGGTGGGATCGTTGATTTTTTAAAAGACGGCGAGACGGGGCTTTTTTGCAAAGTGGATGATCCGAAAAGTCTTGCCGAGAAAATACTACTGCTTCTTCAGGATAAAGAATTGCATAAGAGATTGCAGGACAACGGCCGCCGGCTTGTGGGGGAGAAGTATGATTGGGATGGAATTACGTTACAGATGAAAACTATTTTTCAAAGTCTATGCGCATCATAATCGCAACAGGCATATTTCCGCCCGATATCGGCGGGCCAGCAACGTACTCCAAAACAATCGCGGAGGAATTTTCGAAGCGAGGGCATCAGGTGTGTGTTATCACCTATGGCGATACCGCAATTTCAAATTTCAAATTTCAAATTTCAAATTTTAGAATTAAAAAAGTTTCAAGAAAAATACCGAAAGGATTGCGGCACTTAGTTTATTTTTCGCATGTAATGCGACTTGCATTACATGCCGACATCGTCTATGCGCAGGATGCGGTGAGTGCGGGGTTTCCGGCGGCTCTTGCAGCGTTGCTGCTCGGAAAGAGGTTTTTTCTTAAAGTGGTTGGAGATCACGCGTGGGAGCAGGCGAGCCAGCGGTTTGGCGTTGCGGATTTGCTGGATGATTTTCTCGCCAAGAGATATGGATTTCGGGTGAGGGTATTACGCGCGGCAGAGAGGTTTGCGGCACGGCGCGCGGAACGTATTATTGTGCCAAGCGAGTATTTGAAATCGGTTGTAGAACGTTGGGGTATTTCACCGACGAAGATTATTGTAATCCCCAACGCGGTTTTTGTTGCTGATAATGTGCCTACGAAAGATGAAGCGCGGAGAATTTTGAATCTCGGGGGGTTTGTTCTCCTTACGGTTGGGCGACTTGTTCCATGGAAAGGATTCCAAATGTTGATAGAACTCATGCCGCGTCTTATACAAAAAATTCCTGATGTAAAACTTGTTATTGTGGGTACAGGTCCCGAAGAAAAAAACTTACAACTTACAACTTACAACTTACAACTGCCTGTTGTATTTACTGGCGCTGTTTCAAAAGAAAAACTACTGCAACACCTCGCGGCGGCCGACATATTTTTATTGAATACGGGGTACGAAGGATTTTCGCATCAGCTTATTGAAGCAATGGCCGCAGGTGTTCCGGTTATTACAACCAATGCGGGAGGCAACCGTGAGGTGGTGCGTGACGGTGAGAATGCGCTTATTGCGCGGTATAATGATAGAGAAGATTGGGAGCGGAAAATTATTAGTTTGTACAAAGATAAAAACTTACAGCTGCGTCTTAAAAAACCGAATCGTGACATTATTCAAACATATTCAGTTAAGGCAATGATTACAAAAACAGAATCCATAATTCTTAATTCATGATTCATACTTCATGAAAGTCTTAATGATAAGTTCAGATCCCGGTATACACGAAGAAACACAGGCAGCTAGGCGTATGGAAGAATACCGCCAGTTGGTTGATGAGCTCTATACGATTGTTATTGCGGGGCGGTTCAACATTGCCGCTTTTTTCCGCGCGTATCGCGAAGGGAAAAGGATTCTGGGCGAGCGGGGCGCGGCCGATTTTTTGATAACAGTTCAGGATCCGCCGGATCGCTGGGTTGTAGGATGGCTGCTCGCCAAGCGGTTTGGGGTGCCACTCGAAGTGCAGGTGCATACGGATCTTATGAGTCCGTATCTTCTTCGCGAATCAATCAAAAACCGGTTCCGGCTGATCATCGCGCACTTTATATTTATGCGCGTTATGTGCGTACGTGTTGTATCACGCCGCATTGAGCGGTCGCTTGCAAAAAAATACCCACGGCTTTCTGGGAATATTACGGTACTTCCCGTCTATGTGGATATCGAACAGCTGCGTTTGGTTCACCGGATAGAAGAGCGCGGGGTATTCCGTTTTCTTATGGTCTCACGCCTTACGCGGGAGAAAAATATAGAACTCGCGCTCAAGGCGTTTGCCAAAGTCGTTAACATATTTCCGGAGACAAAGCTTGTTATTGTTGGCGAGGGTCCGTATCGTCGGCGTCTGGAAGCGCTCGCGCTGAAGCTCGGCCTGATGCAGGGGAAGGTTGTATTTACTGGTTGGCAAGAGGATACCACGCGAAGTTTTCAGTACGCGAGCTGTTATGTGTTGACGTCTAACTACGAAGGATATGGAAGAACAGTTGTGGAGGCGCTCGCGGTTGGTGTGCCGGTAATTATGACAGATGTTGGGGTAGCTGGCGATATCGTACGCCATGAAGAGACGGGGCTCGTCGTTCCGGTTGGGGATGTTCAGTCGCTTGTGGTGGCAATGCGGCACGTGGTTGAAGATTCTTATATGCGCCGTGTTCTTACGGAAAATAGCCGCAAGGCGGTAGAGAATTTTCCATCAAAAAAAGAATATCTTGAGGCATACAAACGAATGTGGTATACATGCAGCAGCAAGAAAATCGTATAAAGGTTTGTTTTATCGTTCCAGAAAAAGCGGAAGACACCGCTACTCATTTTGCGCACAAATGGGAGATGATTCAGGAGTTGAAGAATACGGTAGAGTTTTTGAGTTACTGGCCAAACGGTTTAGACGTATTTCGCATAATCTGGGCGCGCATGCGCGGCTGCAGCACATATTATGTGCATTATTCATTCAAAGGTGCGCTTTTGGCAATTATAACAACAAGTGTTTTTGGCGGCCGCGTATTCTACTGGAACTGCGGCATGCCGTGGCTCTACAAACGCGGATGGTTTGAGGAACGTTTGTTCTGGTTTATTTTGCGGCACACCATTCTTGTAATAGGTACGGACGGGCTTGCCAATGAATATGCGGATCGCTATGGATTAGACAAAAAAAACATCCGTGTGGTACCGAATTATATTCGTGTTTCTCGCATGCAAGGAGTCTTAAAAACAGATGCGCGAAAAGAACTTAATCTTCCGCAAGATAAAAAAATAGTGTTATTTTTGCATCACTTATCGCGCCGCAAAGGTGCGGATTTGCTCCCGGAAATTATAAAAGAGTTCAAAGATCGGGACGATGTGTTATTTGTAATTGTTGGTGATGGCCCCGAACGGAAAAAAATTGAATTACGAATTACGAATTATGAATTAGGGGAAAAGGTGCAGTTCAAGGGCCGTGTCCCCAATAATCGTACGCAACTTTATTTTGTTGCCGCCGATGTCTATCTTATGCCATCCGAGGAGGAAGGGATGCCAAATGCCTTATTGGAAGCTATGGCCGCGGGTGTTCCCTTTGTGGCATCCGATGTGGCGGCGGTGCGGGAGATGACGCCTCCGGACACGGCAGAGTTTGTGTTGCCATACGGAGATACAAAAGCGTTTGCCGAGAAAATAGAAAAACTCCTCGCGGATGAGGAGCTTCGAAAGAGGATTGCTTCAGAGGAATGGGAGTGGGTGCAAAGATATGACGTATCAGTGATTGCCGAGAAGTTTTTGAAGTTGCTTCAGGAGTAAGGTTCTTTTTATTTCTGTATAGTGTTTGAAAGTTCGCTCATGCGAGACTCAATAGTGAGGATGCCTTTGATGATGTTCTCGATCACAAGAAGCGGGAGATATATTGCATACCCAAAAAGGAGAAGCGAGGTGTAGGGAAATAAAAATGCGTTTGGGGCGATGTACTGCTCCATGCCGAGCGCAAGAATAAAAAGAACAACTACGATGAAGAAATCCTGAAATTGATGCGCGAAACGAAGCAACATATAAAAAAATGAGTAGTGCGTGCGGAGGTCTGATATACTCGGACTTGAAGCAGGGAGTGCAAAGATATCATTGTGTTTTACGTATTTTTTGAGAAAAATGCCGTAGGGGAGGTTGTGGGTAAGTCGAAGGAGTATAGCAGCAAATCCTGCCCATATACCAGCGAGCAGTATCAGAGATTCATGATGCGCGGTGGCATCTTTCAATCCCCATGCAAGGGAGAGAAAAAAGAGCGGTGGAATGACGTAATGGTTCAATTCATCAAGATAAATTCCTTTGAGGGAAAACTGTTTTTTGTATCGCGCCATTTCTCCATCTACGCGATCTAACAGAAGATTTAGATAAAAAAGAAAAAGCGCGGCCAGTTTAACTTTCCAATCAGGACAGAGCAGAAGATATGCGCCACCGACACCGGAAAGAATGCTTAGTAACGTAATAGCGTTTGGTGTAAGGGGTGTGTGCAATAATAGCCATGTAATATAAATAGACGGTCCACGCTGAAACACGCGGTAGCCCCAAGGACGCTCTCGGCCTTCAATTTTTTCACGTTGGGTAATTTCTCGGAGTTCTTTAATGGATTCCATTATTGTCTAATCAGTGTCCTTTAGTAAGCCCTACTGGCCGCAAATATGCTACCGGTTTTACAATACCCGCGTCTTCCAGCTCTTGTGTAACGGCAAACAATCCTTCAGATGTGCGGTGCGGCTCTTTACGGAGTTCTGCCTCTTTCCGTTTTGAGACCAGTGTGTAATGTGACGCATCGGGTTTGCTTTTCCCTTCTTTCTCAAAGCGCAGTATTGTTTTTCCGGCAGAAGGCGTAGCAGAATGTATGGTTGCTTCTGTATGTGCTTGCCCGATGCCAAGATAGGAAAGTGTGTTGAATCCTGCAATCATAACGGGTTTTCCGGGGAACACACGGACTGCGTCTTGCCGATGAACAATAAGCTGTTCGCCACCAACTTCTTCTTCCATTATGGAGTTATGCGCCGCGTCCCACAAAAAAGACACACTTGTATTCTTTTGTGGCATCGCATCTATAATACGCCGCAATAACGCAACACGAAAGGCGTAGCCGTAGTTAAGCGCAATTTTTATAGACTGCATAAGGCGATATCCTTCTCGAGTATGCAGGGGTACTTCTGGGAATGGTGTGCAAGAGAAATAGGCGTGCCAACGCGTACGGAAATTTTTTATGCTGTCCCATGAGTTGAAGTGAAAAAACAATTTTAACCAAAAGAGAGCGAATTTTTCAAACCAGGTGTTTTTTTCACGTCTCCCAAAGTACCGGCCAAGGTGGTAGGTCGCGTGCCCGCCGCCCCCATGATAAAACAGAAGAATTTGATTTTTGGTGATACCCCATGCCTGTGCTGCTTGTTCGTCTTTTATATCTTCCACATAATGAAATTCCAAAAAATGATTTCCGCCAAAGTTATAGCCCATTTCGTGTCGCGCGTTTATCCATGCAGAGCGAGGTACTATATCGTTCAGGTTTATTGCTTTTTTTTCTTCCGAAAGCACACACCCACCATATTCAATATTTGCGTCTTCGGATGGCGCTAGTTGATACCGATGGAGGGCGGCAGGGGCGCCATGCCGGAACATATCTTCGAGCTCATTTTTGGAAAGGTCGTAGGGCGTTTCGGGACGCTTATAGAGTCCAAGCCATTGGAGTACGGTTCGCCAGCGGCCGATCCACGGTTGCACGCCTGCGCGAAGATTTTTTGCAAATTTTTTCAAAAAATCTTCCGAAAAATCATCTCTCGAAAGCGAAGTCTTGAATATGCTCATGCCACAATTCATGGCTGGCGCGGAGAGCTGCGGTACTATAGTATCCTTTGTTGCTGCAACAAATTGCGGGGGAGATTCAAGCCCCGCTTTCGGGTGGATGTTCGGCAAACACACCAGCGGGCACGCCAAACCATGCACGTATTTTTTAACGCGTTCTATTTTCCCTACCACTTCCGGGAACGGCAAATTGTCGCAATAGAAATTCATACAAGCTCATTATACTATAATGTGACATTTGTATCATGTATGACATTCTAGAGAGTGGTAATTAAAATTAGTGTACATCTTTTCCCTATCGTCAAAAGATGTGTTATAATTAAACTCATGGAACAAAAAATTAGTATTCATGAAAAAGTTGTTCGAGAGTCTCCCTATGGACATTTGGCAAAGGAAATTTTGCGATATCTTGCTGTGGGGGTGGCTATCTATTTTATGTTTAGTTCACCTGTGGGAACGCGGCGTTTTTTAAAAAACGTTAAAAAAGAATGGGACAAGCAGAGTACGCGAAGGTCGCTAGAAAGTTTGCGTAGACACAAACTTGTGTCCTATCAAGAAAAACAAAATGGCCAGGTGGTTGTTACTATAACGCAACAAGGTAGGAAAAAGGTTCAAGAATGGAATCTTGAAAACCTTACAATTAAGAAACCTGCTCATTGGGATGGGCGCTGGCGTATTGTGGCTTTTGATATAGCTGAACGGCGCAGGAAGGGTAGGGATGCTTTGCGTAAAATGCTTCAGAGGCTTGGTTTTCTACAGATCCAAAAAAGTGTGTTTGTGTATCCTTATTCATGCAAACCAGAGATAGAATTTCTCATGGAGTTTTTTTCTATTCCAGCAAGGGAAGTTATATATGTTTCTAGCGACAGATTTCCTCAAGAACAAAAGCTAAAGAAAAAATTTCATCTCTAGTTTTGATATATTTGGTATATGATGAAATAAAATATAACATACATCTTTTGACGATGGGAAAAAGATGTATGTTAGTTTGTTTTTATGTTTTCTTGCTTTTTGATGTCTTTATGTTTTGACGTTCCGTCTTGTCTGAAAGCCTCCCGTATTATTCTCACGGGAGCTTGCAATACCATTTTGTTTGTGATATAAAAGCATCAAACAATGTCGAAAGGAGAATTACTATGCGTTGTCCTGGATGTGGAGAGAACGTAGATACGGACGAACTGGAAAAACTTTGCCGGGAAGATTTTAACACGGCACACGGTCAGGCCTTTCACAATTTGCGTATGATCCTCGATCACCATTGGTATTGGTGCGGCGTGTGGATAGGAATTGCAGTCGATTTGGTAATTGTTTTTTCCTTGTGGGGATGGATGAGTGATTGGTCTTGGTCGTGGAATGGTTTTCTTGAAATGGTTCGCCGCGTGTCAGAAAAAAGTTATTTATTGCTCGCTGCCCCGTTTCTTATTCCCATTATTACCGCAGTGGTAGGTGATAAGTTGAGTTCTGCAGATATGGATGTGAAAGAGGAAATTGCTTACCAAAAATTCAAGGAAGAATGGAATGGCTGTAAAGATGTTGGGACACCGAAGGAGGTTCTGTGAGCGATGATATGTTTTCTCGAGATAGGGAACGTTGGCAGGTTTATCTTCAAAAAGTGATTGCAGGAGAAATCTCGCACGAGTTTCCTATTGATGCGAACATATTGGGTCTTGTGGAGGCACTTAACGACTTTCCATTTCTGTACACCAGGGGAAGTTGTGGAGGCCACGTTAGAACTCGGGAGCATATTCTGAAAGAACGGGTTTTGCGTGGTTTTGATGCTGATATGCCTCTGTTTTCCGGGTTCGCGGTTTATGCAGGCAGTTGGTTTACGTTTACCGTTGATGGATCTTGTCAGCAAGGTGAGCAGTTTGCGGCGGATCTTAAACAGTTGTTACAGGGATACCAACATACTTATTTCAAAAACATGCCTCAGACAGGCCCGTTTGCGTACGCAGTAGTGTTGGCGTATCAGGAAGAGGGCAAAGAATCGGTTACCAAGGAAGAAGCAAAACAACTTACCGTGCAAACGAGCGAGCTTATTGAGAAAGTTACAGAGCTCGTAAAAGCGTTTAAGGAGGTTTCATGAACATAAATTACCAGCCGGAATCGTGTCCTCAATGCGGGGTGAATTTTCAGAGGTACTATGATGCGGTGAAAGAAGATTTTGAAGACAAGCACATTGTCAAACTTGTGAAAGTGAGGAGTACTGCGAGGTATAAAGGAATTGTGAAGGGGCTTATAATAGGTCTATTGGTTTCTACTTTGTTGGTTACTCTTTCTCGGCAACCACCACGGCAGCCGCTTGTGGAGCACATGCGCCTTTTCTTTTCTCAAAATTCATACTTTGTAGCCTTGCTGTATATTATGGTAATTTTGTTATTTATTCTTATAAACACGGTTAGCGAGGTGAATTCTCGCGAAGAAAAAAAGATGTGGGAGCAGTTTTTGCAAGAGCGAAGCGAGGCGGATTATCTTCAGCCTATCCCTTAAACACCGCAATCGGGCGGGTATAGACAACCGGCCGCATTGCGCCAGTCTCCTCTAACGGTTTTATAACGGCATCCAGGCCCTCGTTGGTTATATGGATTGCCGTTTTTTTGTACGGCGGTTTTGATGTGTAGATATTCGTGGTGAAGTTTTCCGGGTGCGGTTTTGCATTTCCGTTTTCAGCATGCGTTTTTATGGTTTCCCCCGCGCCGTGGTCCGCTGAAAAGAGGTGTTCTTGCGCGCCCGCAAGGCCAATACCAATGTAGGAATTCGTGTTGTTAAAACCTGAAATAAGCACGGGACGCCCATCAAAAACGCGGGTTGCCGTGTGGCGATGGACGATATATTCTTTTCCGCCAATGGTTTCTGGCCGTATGGAGTTGTGAATGTTGTCCCACACAAGATGTGTTTTTACCGTAGGACCGAATGCGGCCTCAAGAGCGTCCTGGACGCGTTTTACGATGGCCAAGCGAAACGCGTAGCTATAGTTGAGAGAAGCAGCAATGGATGCGAGCAGGCGTTTGCCTTCAAACGAGTGTGCCAGAACTTCCTGAAATTGCTTCGGAACAAAATAGTATCGCCAGCGCTTACCGATATGCCAAAGTCCCTCAAAACTTCCAAAATGAAAAACCAGTTTCCCCAGAAACTGAAACAGGCGTGAGCGCAACGAGACGGAGTCTTTTTTTCTCCGCGCAAAATACCGACCGAGGTAGTGCGACACTGCTCCGCCGCCGCCGTGATACATCACGACAACTGTTTCTGGATACAGCCCCCATGCGTGCGCTGTCTGTTGGTCAGCGACTGTTTCAACATATTGGATTTCAAGAAAGTGGTTTCCCTTAAAGCCGTAGCCGATGTCATGTCGGCCGGAGGCAAATGCCGCGCGGGGAAGAATTGACGATATGCGGATCGCCTGTTTTGTCTCGTTCTTCATAGCATCTCCCCGGTATTCCACATGGTCAAGCGTTTCTGATGGGAGGTTATATTTTTTTACTGCTGCGCGCGCGCCGTCTCGCACAGCCTCTACAAGTTCCTGTTCTGAAAAGTCGTATTTATTATGTGGACGTTTTTTTATGCCAAGCCACAGAAGAATGTTGTCCCACGTTCCATAATTTGGCCCTCGGTGGCGCTGCATTTGGGCATAAAACATTTCGAGCCTTTCCGAAGTTATATCCGCGCGCGTTAGAGTTGTAGCAATGACGCCCATGCCGCAGCCCACAGAAGGCGCGGTGAGTTCCGGAATAACAACATTATCAGTGGCAGCAACAAAAGAGGCCGGCGCCTCGGTTTTTTCTTTCATGTGGATGTCCGGAAGGCAGACAACTGGACGCGCAAGACCAGGTAGAGAAGTGATCTGTTCAAGTATTTGTATAAGTTTTTGATCAGTAAGATCACATCCCATGCTTTGAATTTTTCCAGTATTCATTGTACTATTATTTTACAATATTTTTTGAGTTTTGGCAATGAAACTATTCTACTTAACACCTCTTACATTTCCATCCCGCTATGTAAACCGCTTGCAGGTTATGAAAATGTCCGGAGCGTTTACAAAACAGGCGGATTTTGTGTTGTATATTGCGGAGTCTCATCTGTCTGATGAAGAGTTGTTTCGGGAGTACAATATCCAAGATCAGTTTTCTTTGAAACAGGTTCGGAAAGCAAAGTTTCCGCCACGCCGGATATGGCAGGCCTGGAAGTTTTTGCCGGTTGTAAAAAACGCTTCGCCGGACGTCGTTTGGTACGTTCGCGATGTGTTGCTTGCGGATTGGCTTTCGTTTTTCAACAAACGATTCCGCAGCCGGTATTTTTTTGAGCTGCATACGCTCTCTAGATTTTCGAAAAGACGATACCACAGAGTTCTTTCACACGCGCGGGGTATCATTACAACGAACGAAGAGAAGAAAAAGGATATTGTGGAGTGGTTTGGAGTACCGGCAGAGCACATACTTGTTGCGCCCAATGGCGTAGATTTTGACGAGTTTAGCGTATTGAAGGGGCGCAAAAAGGAAATTCGAGGTGAACTTGGCATAGAGGAACATGTTCTCCTCGTTGTATATGCGGGTACGGATGCGAAAGAATACGGCACAGGGATATTGCGGGAAGCCGCAAAATTGGTGCAGGGCACTGTTATGATTATTTCAGGAAAATCGCGCAATGAAGCGTTAAAATATATGGCGGCAGCCGATGTTCTTGTGGCACCGTATTTGGGCGAAAGCGAACACTTTCAAAAATATATGTCCCCCATGAAATTGCGCGAGTATATGGCGATGGGGCGGCCCATGGTAGTGTCTGATCTTCCCTCTATTCGCGCGTATTTGCCAACGGAAGACTGCGCGTATTTTACTGCCGCGGGCGATTCTCAAGACCTCGTGCGCAAGATTAATGATGCGCTTGAGCATCGGGAAGAAGCAAACAAGCGCGCGAAGAGCGCGTATGATTTGGCGCACAACGGCGGTTTTTCCTGGGATAGGCGCGCGGAGCGCATCTTAGAATTCATGCAAAAATTATCATGAGCGTATTTTTACAAAATGTATTTTGGAGCGGTGTTTCTCTATCGGGCATTTCTTTTTTGTACCGGCTATTCTTTATGAGAAGAACATTGGCTTTATTGGGATACCATAGCATTTCTCATGAAAGCAGTACGGCAGAAACACACAATGAAATATATAAGCATCTTTCTGTTTCTGCTGGTATGTTTGAAAAACAGATGCGCTGGTTGCAGCGGCACGACTATGTGTTCCTTCGTTTTTCCGATCTCTTAGAAATTCGGGAAGGCAAGCGCACAATGCCGCCGCGTCCCGTGCTGGTCTATTTTGATGATGGCTACAAAGACAATTATCTCAACGCCTATCCTGTGCTCAAACGGCTCGGTATCCCCGCGACTATTTTTGTGGTGACCGATTGCCTCGACAAAAAAAAGATTTTATGGGAAAGTGGTGTGAATCCCAAAGAAGCGAACATATTTCTTTCGTGGGAGGAATTGCGCGAAATGCGAGATGTGTTTGATATCGGCACGCACACCGTAACCCACCGGAAGCTTACGTCTCTTGGGCCGGAGGAAGTGCGGGAGGAATTTATTCAGTCGCGCGCGTATATAGAGAAACAAACCGGGGCGCGCGTTATTGCTGTATCGTATCCCAAAAGCCGTTTTACGCAAGAGATACAGAAGATTGCCGCAGAGTGCGGATTTGAATTTGTACTTTCGCATGGCAGAGGGTTTCGTCACAGCGCGGATCTGCGGTATCTGGAAAAGATCCCTGTCGGGCCGGGGGATACCATGCGCCTGTTTACAGTAAAATTGAGCCTTTATTATCCGCTCTATTCATTGATACGATGGATCAGCCATTTATAGAGCGAAAATATCTTTTTTTTACCTACGCGCGCGTTATACTCAACGATCAACTTTTTGCGCGGCTTGTTCAAGAGCGGGCGCATTCATATATTGTAGGAGTTTCGCATAATAAGCTTGATTTGGGGCCTCGGGTTTCGGTACGACAGAAAAAGACTATCATTATACAACTTGATACGCCGATTGAAGATATTTTTCGAAAATTTAATGACACAGCGCGCAATGAAGTGCGGCGCACGGAACGGATGAACGATCTTGTATTTACCCGCAACGATGGCAAGTGGAATGACGTTTATACGATGTACAAAGCGCATAGAAAAGAGCGAGGCTTGCCGATTCATCCGCTCAAGTTTTTACAGTGGGGCATGCAGTTTAACGCGTATTGGCAAGGGAGGCTTATTTCTACGATTACCTGCTATGATGCCAAGCCGTATTTGCGTATTCAAAACATTTTTTCTCGCATCGCGGCAGATGACAAAGAGTTGCGGCGGACATCAGGGTTTGCTGCGCGCCGGCTGGTATATGAACTATGCAAGTTTGGCAGCCAGAACGGATATACGCTTCTTGATATGGCGTCGGCGAACATTACCAATTCTGCCAAGGCAGGTATCACACGGTTTAAGAGTTCATTTGGCGGTACGATTGCGGATGAATATATATATACGTATAAAGGGGCCGTACCACGATTATTTGGCAAATTAAAATGTAAGGTATGAAAGTTTCCATTATAATATCGGCATACAACGAAGCAAAGACGATTAGGGCGGTGCTTGCCGCGGTGCGCGTAGCGCCATTACCGCCAGGTATTCACCAAACGGAGATTATTGTTATTAACAATGGTTCTTCTGACGCTACGGCTGATATTCTTGCTGGTGAACAAGGTGTTCGCGTCATATCGTTGTATCCCAACCGCGGGAAGGGGGCAGCTTTGCGGGTTGGGTTTCGGGAAGCGACAGGCGATGTTTTGTTGATCCAGGACGCTGACCTGGAATATAACCCGCAGGATTATCCTGTTTTACTTGAGCCATTTATTTCGGGGAAGGCAGAAGCGGTTATCGGGAAGCGACCGCCAGCCGATATGCCGTTTTTTGCGGGGCTCAAGCGGGTGCCGCATTTTCTGCCGTTTGTTGGTAACCGCATGATAAACTATTTCATAAACCTTTTGTACAATGATTGGAGCAAAGATTATGCTTGTGCGTATAAACTTTTTACGAAGCGTGTTGTTGACCGTATTCATGTGCGCACGAACGGTTTTGATTATGAGTATGAACTTTTCTGCAAAGTTATGCGTTTAGGCGTTCCGGTAGTCGAGGTGCCTGTTTGGTATCGGCCGCGGTCATACGAGGAAGGAAAAAAAATTCGCGCGATAGACGGTTTTAAAATTATTTTGGTAGCAGTACGCAGCCGCTTTTTTGACTGATATTTATGGTACGACTTTCAGAAACCATGAAAGATATTTTGGCGCTGGGCACCGGGCTTTTGGTGCTGGTAATTTTTTCAGTATGGCATCCGACAGGTGATTTTGTCTCATCCCCTTCGTACTGGGGGGATGAAGCGGTAGGTGTGGAAAAAGCGCGTAACTTTCTCACATACGGCCGTCTTGATATTGCGGTAGCACCCGATGTTTTATCTCTAAAGCCGTACGCAACTGCTGCTGCAGGGCCGCTTCTTACGCTGCCGCTTGCCGGGTTTTATTCGTTGTTTGGCATAGGATTACTCCAGACACGAATCTACATGTTGCTATGGCTGATCATGCTCATAGGTATTTCGTACGGCCTTGTGCGAAAACTTGCCGGAAGACGCGCCGCGCTTGTCTCGATACTGCTTATGGCAACATTTTCACCGTTGTACGCGAACGGTAAAACAGCGACGGGCGACATACCCGGTTTCGTGGCGCTTTTTCTTGCGTTGTACTATCTGTACGCGCGGCAGTGGTATGTGTTTGGCGGCGTACTTTTGGGAATTGCTACTACTACAAAACCCTCTCTCTATCTTCCTCTTGTTGCGGTGGCGTTGATAGAAATTGTTCTGTTTCGGCGCGGTACGCGTTTAAAACATTGCGCCGCTATCGTCGGTGGGTCGCTTCTTATTCTCATTCCGTGGATGGTTTCTCTGGTACCCCGGCCCGATGCATACGGTTCGTGGCGGGAAGTGTATACGTTTTTTAAAAATCCATTTCCAGCTGATGCCCTGCGCGTGGTTGATGCGGTTATGATGGGGGACATGACCATGCTTTTGCATTCAACTATAGCTCATTACGCGCTACTCGGCTGTATTGCGGCTAGTGCCGCGTGGTATACGCGCGCGCGAGATGATCCGTGGATGCGATTTGTGCGATTTGGCGTACTGTATGCGCTTGCCGCATTTGTGCTGTATCTTCGCAGTCCGGGGTGGATTCGGTATCTCATTGCAGGATCATTTTTCTTGTTTAGTATCTTCCTGCCTTCACTGGAAGTTTTACTGCGAGAACGCGCATGGCGGCATATTTTTCCTCTGTGGACAGGCGGCGCTATAGCCGTGACACTTATAGCTTTGCAGGCGGTTCACTTTATATTCTTTTCGTGGCGAACGGTTTCGGACGCACCGATCCAAGATAGCGCGATGGTTCGGCAGCTGGTAGGCCTCGGAGAGACAATTGGGTTTATGGATGTGCCCACGCTCGCTTCGTTGGTAGATTCAAAGCAGAAATATCAGGTGGTGCGCATAAGCGGAAACACGGTGCTTGGGAAAAGTCCGCTTGCATATGACATCGAGAATTTGCCTACCTATATATTTATTAGCGCCAACAAGTTTCGGAAAGGGGAAAATGAATTTGTCGCGCCGTACACGCATGTCTTGGACAGGCAGTATGAAAAAATGACGCTTTCCACCAATCGCTATACAATATATAAAAAGAAATAATGCAAACACGTATCCTTTTTATCACGAAATCACGTCTGTCATTCTCACGGGCTTACAGTATAAATATTGTGCGTACCGCAGAAGCGTTGGCGGCTACGGGACAGTCGGAAGTTACCGTGCTTTCATCTGCCAAAGAGCAGGAAAGTGCGGAACGCATACTTTTGCACAAAGGCGCGCGTCCGGTGTTTACTCTTGATGTCAGCCAGCGCGCCCGGTCGCTGTGGTATGAGGTAGTGCGACGGCGCGGTACGTTCGATATGATCTATTTTCGCGATCCGTTTTTGTGGCATATTGCCCTCATCGCGCGTGCAGTATTTCGTAAGCGCGTTGTATTTGAAGTGCACGGGAGTCATGAATGGAGATGCGGGTGGCTGTTTTGGCGCCTCTCTTGTGCAGTCTCCCACGGGCTTATTTTCATAACACATCCGCTCGCCGCGTATTACAAGCCGCAAAAACCTTACATAGTAACCCATACGCATAGCTACGACAAAGCGCTGTTTGAAAGCGATGAATCTAAAAATGAGTTGCGGTCCCGGCTCGGTTTACCACTTGATGTGCCGCTTGTCATGTATGCCGGAAGTCTTTTGTGGTATTCGTGGGAAGTTTTGGTCGCTATGATAGCGCTGGTACCTTCTCCCGCGTTGCTTGTGCTGGTTGGTGTAAAGTCCGACGAGAAAGAAATAATTTTACGGGCGGTACGGCAGGCAGACTTGGAAGACCGAGTACTCATATATCCGCGTGTGGCGCCGACGGTGTATCCTTCGTATCTCCGTGCCGCCGACATATTGGTCAATCCGCTCCGTATTTCCTATCCGGGCAGCATTTCATCAAAAATCTATGAATATCTTGCCGCCGGGCGGCCTATTGTTTCGTCTTTGGGAGGCGCGAACAATGAGGTTATAGTTCATGAAACAAACGCGCTGGTGGCGGATTTGTCGGGTAGAGCGTTTGCCGATGCGGTAAATCGCATTCTTCGCGACCCCAAGCTTGCCCAACACCTCTCGCAACGCGCTCAAGAAACAGTGCAGGCGTTTACATGGGAAAAGCGCGCACGCGATATTATATCTCTTATACAACGATTATGAAGACGAATTACCGCATATCGCATCAAAGCGAGCGCGTCAGTGAAATATATGACGAGGTGCTGTATCGTCCGGGAACGTATGACGATGCGCTGTGGCAGGAGGAAAAACGCGTTCTCCAGAGAGAGCTTTCACAATTGGAAAAAGATGTCGCGAACATTTCGTATCTTGACTTTGCGTGCGGCACTGGACGTCTTCTGTCGTTTCTGGAAGACCGCGTGAACGAAGCTGTCGGTGTAGATATAGCAGAAGAGATGCTTGGGCGCGCGCGTAAGATTGTACATCGAGCGCGCGTAATTCGGGCAGATAGTACCCGTGAGGACCCGCTCGCCGGAGAGGTATTTGACTTTATTACGGCGTTTCGGTTTTTTCTAAACGCGGAGCCGGCGCTACGCGAAGAGGCGCTGCCGAAGATTTTGTATCGGTTGTTTGGAAGCAGTGGTATGTGTAAACTTGACGGGGCGCTTTTACGCCTGCCTGGCGCGCGCTATATCGCATATGATTTGATATTTGTATGCAAGAAAAAAAGTTCAGCAGTGGGGTGAGTCACGGCAAGGGGTTTACAAATGAGTTAATCATGGTATTGTGGTGAGTGCATATGAAAAAAGCGCTTATAACTGGCATTACCGGGCAAGATGGGTCCTATCTTGCCGAGTTGTTGTTGGAAAAAGGATATCATGTATATGGTCTTCAGCGCAGATCCAGTTTGCCGAATACTTCACGTATAGATCATCTGTACGATAACCCCGCGTTTCCGCATTTTTATACGGTTTATGGCGATCTTGCTGATAGTTCCAATCTCTCGAATATTATTGCACGTATTGGGCCGGACGAAATTTATAATCTTGGCGCGCAGAGCCATGTGCGGGTGAGTTTTGATGTGCCGGAATATACGGCGAACGTTACGGGCCTTGGCTCTGTGCGCCTGCTTGAGGCGGTGCGGCATTTGAAACTCCCAGTCCGATACTATCAGGCAAGCTCCAGTGAAATGTTCGGTAAAGTTCTTGCCGTACCCCAAAACGAATCAACGCCATTTAACCCGCAGTCGCCCTACGGCATATCAAAGACATTCGCGTTTTGGATTACGCGCGCGTATCGTGAGGGATACAAGATATTTGCTTCCAACGGAATATTGTTTAACCACGAGAGTCCCCGCAGAGGCATCACGTTCGTTACGCGTAAAACTACCATTGGTCTTGCGCGCGTACGATTGGGATTACAGCGCACACTCGCGCTGGGGAATCTTAACGCAAGGCGTGATTGGGGATTTGCAAAGGATTACGTGGAAGCCATTTGGCGCATCTTACAGCATGATAAACCGGACGATTTTGTAATTGCAACGGGCGAGACGCACACCGTTCGCGAGTTTACGGAAGAAGCGGGGAGGCATTTGGGGATGGATATTGTGTGGGAAGGCGAAGGATTAGACGAAAAAGGGATTGATCGCAAAACAGGAAAAGTGGTGGTGGAAGTAGACCCCGCCTACTTCCGGCCTACAGAAGTAGAAATGTTGCAGGGAGATTCAACAAAGGCGCGGACGGTTTTAGGTTGGCAGCCGCAGGTAACATTCAAGCAACTTGCGCACATGATGGCGCAGCACGACTATGATATAGTAAAGCGCGAGTTAATTCTGGGGCAACAAGTGGAAGTGCATAAACCACAAATATAACATGGATGAAATTTATTACAAAAAAATACTGGTTGGCATTCGGGTGCGGACGCTCAAAAAGGGGTCAGTCCCCATTACGCGTGACGAGGAGCCTTTGCAGCTTCTTGGTCTGAAGCATCCGAAAGGGCACTATTTTGTTCCGCATCGCCATACACCAATGAAACGCGTTTCAAACCAATTGCAAGAGTGTCTCGTTGTGCGCAAGGGAAAGGTAAAAGTGGATATCTACGCGCCGGGCGATATCAAATTTAAAAGCGTTATTCTCAAGGAAGGCGAACTGTTTATTTTGCTCAACGGAGGATATGGCATTCACGTACTAGAAGATGCGGAATTGTTTGAATTAAAGAATGGGCCGTTTCTCGGGAATGATAAGGTGTTGATATGAAAGCAAATATTCCACAAATGGAACCTTGGTTTGATGACGCGGAAGCGAACGCAGTTTTTGCGTATATGAAAAGCGGCGGGTGGCTTATGGAGTTTAAGAAAACGGAGGAGTTGGAGCGCATGATCGCCGATTATGTAGGCGCGAAGTATTGCGTGATGACGGTAAACGGCACTGTGAGTTTGTGGTTGGCGCTCCGTGCGTTGGGTGTTGGGCGCGGGGATGAGGTATTGGTGCCGAATCTCACGATGATTGCAAGTCCCAATGCTGTTGCTCTCGCGGGAGCGTCTCCTGTGCTGGTTGATGTAGAAGTGAACACGCTCTGTATGGATTTAGAGAAAGCTGTTTTATCTGTAACGCCAAAAACAAAAGCTCTGATGTACGTGCCGTTCAATGGACGCAGTGGCGACATGGAGCGCGTTGTTTCGTTTTGCAAAGAACACGACCTGTTGTTGGTGGAAGATGCCGCGCAAGCATTTGGGTCATTTTTTAAAGAAAAGCATCTTGGCGCGTTTGGCGCTATTGGTAGCTTCTCGTTCAGTGTGCCTAAAATTATTACTACGGGGCAGGGAGGCGCTTTGGTAACGGACAACGAGGAACTTTACAAAAAAATGCGACGATTGAAAGATTTCGGGCGGGATCAAGGAGGTGCAGACATTCATGACGACTGGGGATGGAATTTCAAATTCACGGACTTGCAGGCAGTGGTTGGTATTGAACAGATGAAAAAACTTGCCTGGCGGGTGTCTCGAAAAAAGGAACTATATAAGCGGTACAGTGATGCTCTTCGGGATATTTCACAGATATTATTTTTGCCTACTGATCTTACAAATACGAGCCCTTGGTTTATTGATATCTATGTTGATGATCCAGACGGGTTGCAGCACTATCTGAAAGAAAACGGGATTGGCGCGCGGCGCATATATCCGGCGGTGCACACGCAAAAGATTTATCAACCGGCATATCGGGAGATATCATTTCCTGTTTCAGAGCAGTTTGCCGCGCGGGGGCTTTGGTTGCCGTCGTCTTCCAAACTTACGGATGAGGAAGTTGACTACGTTGCCGAAATGATAAAAAAGTATTATAGTTAAGGTATGTACGACACTTCTACAAGCGGGTTAAAACCTTTCAAAGTTTCTCTCCTTATTCCGACACTCAACGAAGAAGGGTGTATTGGGCGCGTTTTGAAAGAAGTGCCGCGAGAAGTGGTTGACGAAATTGTTGTTATAGACGGACATTCAAAAGACCGTACCGCAGAGGAAGTAAAAGAACAGTTGCGCCCGGAAGACAAATTTGTTGTCCAACAAAGCAAGGGATACGGCGCTGCGTTTCTGGAAGGGTTTGAGGTTGCGACCGGGGATGTGCTTATTATGATGGACGCGGATGGTTCGCATAATCCGGCAGACATCCCAAAGTTAGTGGAAAAGGTACGCCGGGGCGGGGAGTATGTCATGGCTTCGCGATACGCGTCGGGTGGCCACAGCGAGGATGACACCATCATTCGCTGGTTCGGAAACCGATTGTTTACGCTTCTTACGAATGTGATACACGGCACGCGCGTAACGGACAGTCTGTATCTTTTTACCGCGATCACACGTGATGGGCTGAAGAAGTTACGGCTTACATCACATGGTTTTGAATTTTGCACAGAAATCGTGGTAAAAGCGCATCGCGCGGGTTTGAAGTTTGAAGAAGTACCAGCGATAGAGCGCGCACGTTACGCGGGGAAATCAAAAGTAAACGCGTTTTGGCATGGGCTTAAGATTTTGCGGATGATTTTGCGGAGATACAGGGACTAAACAAGGCGTCAGGATTGTGACTAGCCGAGCTTTACACACGCCCGTAGGGCGCTGTGGATAGCTTGGCTCGGCACATCCGAAAATATGAAACCAACAAATTCGGAAATATCTTCTATCTTTAATAACGCGGCTTCTCGTTATGATTCTATAACCAACTCTTATGCTATCCGCCGTCGGATGGAGTTTTTTGTTGCGCGCGCAGAAGGGAAGTGCCTTGAAGTAGGCGCGGGAACAGGTAGTATTTCAAAAGCGCTTGTTGAACGCGGGCATGAGGTACTGGCAACTGATATATCGCTAAAAATGGTAGAGGAGATGAAAAAGAAGGGCGTTAATGCAATTATGTGTGATGCAGAGAAGCTTCCATTTCCCGATGCGACGTTTGACACGGTGCTTGCGTCCGAAGTATTGTACTATCTCGATCATCCGGAATTGTTTCTTTCAGAAGCGCGGCGTGTGTTGAAACCGGGTGGTGTTTTACTGCTTTCTTCCGCAAATGCCCGCGTGGCGCGATTTTATGATTGGTTGCGGGCGGTATTGCGTCCATTTGGTTTTAGCGGCACTTATTTTGATGATCCGGTGCATACGTTTTTTTTAGAACGTGAATTAAGGCAGCTTGTGGAGAATGCCGGTTTTGGCGCTATACAGACAAGAAAAATAATCGTACTGCCGTTATCATTTCTTGATTCGATAAACAAAATTTTGGAATGCACCCCCTTTCGCCACGCGGGCGCATTCGTGATGCTTTCTGCGAGGAAATAAGCACTATCTATTGCTGTTTGCCTTGTTTTTTGCTATAGATAGACAAAATCGATATAGGAGGTCTTTGAAAATGAGCGATCAGAAAGTAGCCGTGGTTACTGGCGCCGGATCAGGAATCGGATTTGCTACCATAACATTGTTACAAAAGGCAGGTTTTATATCTTGCGGTGTTGATGTGGAATTTCGGGAGACCGGGCACTATTGGCATATTCTCTGTGATGTAAAAGATGAACGGAGTGTGGTGGCAGCATGTGAGGAAGTTATTGATGCACATGGCAGGATTGATGTTTTGGTAAATTGCGCGGGCGTACACCTTGCAAAGCCCCTGGATGAAACACTTACATCTGAGTTTGATGTTGTAGCACAGGTAAACATGCGGGGCGTATTTTTCTGGATGCGAGAAGCCATGCCGCATCTCAAGAAAACCGGAGGTGTGATTGTAAATGTTGCATCAGGTGTTGCAGTAGCGTCTGATCCGACTGCACCACTCTATTCCGCGTCTAAAGCGTGGATTGTTGGTCTTACAACGGCTCTGTTTCTTGATTATCCAAGGACATGCGTGCGTGTGCATGCTGTTTTACCGGGGCCAACAGATACACCTTTTCTCTCGAAAGCGTGTGGAAACAGTCTTGCTGCTATTGAAGAATGTGGCAGCAACATTCCGCTTGGGCGTCTTGCGAGACCAGAGGAGGTTGCTGGCGTGATTATGTTTTTGGTGTCTGATGCAGGGCAGATTATGGGACCAGTGATAGACTGCAGTGGTGGCGAGACGGTGAATTTTAAAGCGGAACAACGATGGTAGATTGCGTGCTCACACGAGATTAAATGGTAACGAGACAAGGCGGCATTACATGTCGCCTTTTTTATAACAACAAAAAATACAATACCTAGTGTACATCTTTTGACGATCGTCAAAAGATGTACACTAGGTATTGTTTAACATAAAGGTGTAAAAAAAAGAGCCCCGTTTTTAGCGGGACTCGTTGAGGGTGGGGTGGAATGTGTAAGGAGTGTTAGGTGTTAATATTAAAACCGAACTTGCGGAGGCGTTCCGCCGTCTTTTCAGGGACGGTGATGTTGTAGCCGATCATGCGGAGTTGCTCTACTGTCTCTACATATGTCCGGCGGAGAATCTGGAAGCCGGGATCTGCGATTTCATGGAGTACGGCAGATCGGATTACAAATTTCTGCGGCGGTTCTGCCGCGCATGGATCCCAATCCTCTGCCCATTCCAAGTCATCCAGCCAGGATTCGAGTTTCTCGTCGGCCACAAGTCGCGCCGAATCGCCCCCGGTTTTTGCGATGAGATAGTTCTTGGTAACGTCCAATTTCACGCGTTGTCCCGCACCCACTGCTGCGCAACGCCATGCGTAGAAGTGGCCGGTGATGACTTTGTCGAGATCAGCACAGACAATGAATTCCGGATTGGTTGGGTCTTCCTCCGTGAGGATGCTTATTGCGCGTTCGACTAATGATACAGGTACCCCAACTTGTATAATCAACCCGGTATACATGCCAAGCATGCGTTTTTCCGCGCGCGCGTTGTATACCTCGTGATCCGGTTGCGCTTTGCTCTTTGGCATGAATATGGGAAGCCGATTAAGGTCATGTCCCAGCGAAACCAGAAATGGCACCATCCGGTCTACGCGTCCGGCAAATTGCGGTTCCTCCAGTACCGTTCCCCCCACATGCTTCCAAAGCGTCGTTTGGCTATGCGGATGCTGCCAGTCGTGTCCGGCGGGTTGTGCAGTGGGGAACATGTCTTTGGCGTGGAGCATCAAGGTTTCCACCAACCTTTGCTCCATTTCAGTCAGAATGAGCGGTTTGTATTTCTGCACGGAATACCTCCTTGACCAGTCAGACTGGTCCTTGTAAGAGAACAAATTTTGTTCTATATTTGCATAATGCACGGCATTTGTCAACCGAAGCTTTATATTGAAGATTTAAGTTATAAAATGCCAGGCCGCATGTGGGACGACGTGGGTTATTCTCATGCTTTGGACATGTTTGTTATTGTGTGTGTTGATGCTGTGCTGGTGAATCGCGAGCATAAGACAATATATCTCGCGCGGCGCCGGGCGAAACCTATGCAAGGGTGGTGGGTTGTCGGCGGGCGTATGCGCGCGGGCGAAAAAGAACAGGATGCCATACGCCGCAAGTTTTTGCAGGAAACGTCAGTAGATGTGGATCCCGCGCGGTTTGAGTTTTTGCGCATGAATCGTTATTTTTGGAAAGATCGTCAGCAGGAGCCGCAAGAAAATGGAAATGACAGTTTGGCATATACGTTTGCTATTGAGCTTACCAAACAAGAGTTGCGTCAAGTTTCAGAAAATTTGGAACGCAACGAATATGAAGCAAGCGGCGGTTTGCGGGAATTTACACGCGAGGAACTTATAGAGGAAGGTATACATGAGGCCATTATTGATTTGTATGATCAAATATATAAGAATGAATGACGCGCGATGATCTACGTTCTCCTTTTTTTGGATATCATTCTTACTGTTGCCGCCCAACTTTCGCTACGCATAGGGGCGAAGCGGCTTTCGGGCGATATGTCGCTCGCGCTTATTTCGGAAGCGCTGCGGAACGGATATTTGCTTTTTGGTATGGCATGCTTTGGCGCGGCGTTCGTGCTCTATGTGTTGGTACTTTCGCGCTTGGAGCTTCCGGGATATTTTTAGTGTTAATGCCGAAGTAACTCCTGAAACCTGTCCGCCTCCGGCGGAAAACCTGAAACATGAAACCTGTTAAACTTATAATTCCTCCTCGTTGGCTTATGACCCAGACAAACTGGGGCGATCCGGTTATGTATCATTACTACCCCGGTACAGGCATCGTGTATCGCAAACGATTGAAAAATACGCTTAAGCTCATGCAATCGTATCGCTTTGATAATCTTTTGGAAATTGGTTATGGCTCCGGTATTTTCTTGCCGACGCTTTCCAAAATGGCGAGAAAAGTAACCGCTTTGGATATTCATAAAGAAACGGCGGCAGTGCGGCGGACGCTTGACTGGTATCAGGTCAGCAATGTTGAATTGGTATCGGACGACATCATGAAGATGCCGTTTCAAGATCAAACGTTTGACGGGTGCGTTATTGTAAGTACATTGGAAGATATTAAAGATTCGGCGCGGGCTGTGGGGGAGATTAAGCGCGTGCTCAAACCGGGCGCACAGCTATTCGTATCGTTTCCGGTTGAGAATAGTGCTACCAGCGCGTTCTTTCGTTTGGTGGGCGAGGATCCGCATGAAATTCATCCGTCGGATCATCGCTATATTCTTGATTTTTTGGGGAAGAATTTTACCATAGAGCGCGTGTTGAAATATCCCTCATTTTTGCCCGTTGATTTGTCGTTGTATGTTTCAGTTCAGTGCAGAAACTAAAAAGCTTTTTCTTTTCGTGTTTGCCGCAAAGATTTTTATCTTGGGCATTTTTCTCTTTGTTTTTGGCGAAGACCGGTTGTTGTGGGCGGATTCACCCTTGTATCTCGATTTGGGACGGAATATCTGGCTTGGCAACGGGTTTGGCACCACAGCATCAAATGGAGCGGTAGTTTTGAGCACGCGGTTTATGCCGCTCTATCCCGCTGTGGCAGGATTTTTTTCGTTGGTTCCGCACGGTCTTATTTTTTTGTCGCTCGTGCAGGCAGTCGCAGTCGCCGGCATTGCTGTGTTTATTTATATGATTGGGTTATTTTTTCTCCCGCGCCGGTGGGCGCTTAGCACAACGCTCGTTGCGTCATTCGAGCCGCTTACTTCGGCGATGCATATTCTTGCAATGCCAGAAACTATCTTTGTATTTTTGTTGACAGGGTTTTTATATTTTTTCCTCCGCTATCTACGAGATATCGGAAGTCGGACTTCCGATGATACTCCGTCGGAAGTCGGACTTCCGATGATGGCGATTTTTTTATTGATACTTGCCGCCTACACAAAACCAGCTGCATTGTATCTCTCCGTGCTCCCGGTTTTATTTTTAGTTTTTGCCAAGCGCCGGTACGCGCACGCGGGATTGTTTGTTATTACATTTGCGCTCGCGTTCATTCCGTGGATGGCCCGCAACGCCGCCGTAGGAGGCAGTTTTGCCGTAACAAACGATGATACCGGCAATATTTGCGGCTGGACCTTGCATGGTGTATTAGCTACCAAATACAAAGGTGATCCGACCGATTGGAACACCACAGCGGGTTCGCCCGAGTTTCTCCGGGCACAAGAGAAATGCACAAGCCCCATTGGGGCGCTTCGCTTGTTTCTTACTGAATATCCCGGGCCGTTTGTAAAAACAATGGCGCTCTCGTCGCTTTCGTTGTTGACGAATGATGGCTACTCCGTGTTTTTTGAAAAGCCGCAGGAAGAGCAAGTTAAACCGCATCACAATTTTCTTACCCCCGCCGTATTTGCAATGAGTGATTGGAAAGAAAAATTTATGGCAGCTCGTAGAGAATTTTCTCTCACGGAACTATTCATAATTTTTGCCGGAAAGATTTTTTGGTTCCGGCCCTATTTCTCTTCATAGTGATCCTTTATTTTGTGGGCGCTATAATTTTTAGTACAGCGTATGGAGCGGGCGCGCGCTTGCGCTACCCCATTGATGCCCCATTGATGATTTTTGCCGCGTATGCCATTGTGCATGCCATAAGGGGGCGTATTCATCATGGCAACGAACATCCTCGGAATTTCAGCGTTTTATCACGATAGCGCCGCCTGTCTTTTGCAAGATGGGCGTATTGTGGCGGCTGCGCAGGAAGAACGCTTTTCCCGCAAGAAACATGACTTCCGGTTTCCTCGGCATGCTATTGAATATTGTCTGCGCGAGGGCGGCATACTCATAGACGATATTGATTATGTCGCGTTTTATGATAAACCATTTTTGAAGTTTGAACGGATACTTGAGACGCATCTGTGGCGCGCCCCGCGCGGGCTTCGTTCGTTTCTTGCGGCGATGCCTGTATGGCTGAAACAGAAACTTTGGACACGCGAGCTTATTCATAAAGAGCTCGGCTATGGCGGTATGATATTGTTTCCGGAGCATCATGAGTCGCACGCCGCTTCCGCGTTTTTCCCCTCTCCGTTCAAGGAAGCAGCTTTTTTGACCATTGATGGCGTCGGTGAATGGGCAACGGCTAGTTTTGGCGTGGGCAAAGAAAACCATTTGAACATACTGGCAGACATTCAATTTCCGCATTCTCTGGGGCTTTTGTACTCGGCATTTACCTATTATCTTGGTTTTAAAGTAAATTCCGGTGAATACAAGGTTATGGGGCTCGCGCCCTATGGCACGCCGGTTTATCGCGATCGTATAGTAAAAGAGCTTATTGATATAAAAGAAGACGGCTCGTTTCGACTGAACATGAATTATTTTAATTACGCGGGCGGATTTACCATGACAAATAAAAAGTTCCATGCGTTATTTGGCGGTCCGCCGCGAAGTCCCGAGTCCGCGCTTGGGCAGCGCGAAATGGATATCGCGCGTTCTTTGCAGGATGTTATAGAAGAGGTAGTGCTGCGTATGGCGCGCTATGTCCGTAAAGTTACGGACATGCGGTATTTATGTTTGGCGGGAGGTGTTGCGCTCAATTGTGTTGCAAATGGAAAACTGTTACGCGAAAAGATATTTGATGATATATGGATACAACCAGCTTCGGGAGATGCCGGAGGTGCGGTGGGTGCGGCATACGTTGTGTGGCACGAATATCTTGGAAACGCGCGCGTTACGAATGGCATCTCTGATGCAATGAATGGCGGGTATCTCGGGCCTTCATTTTCGGACGAGGAGATTGAGAAATTCTTGCATGCAAACAAAGCGTCGTTTGAACGCCTCGCGCCGTGGGAACTAGCGAAGCGCGCAAGCGAACTTTTGAGCCACGAGCAGGTGGTCGGCTGGTTTCAGGGGCGCATGGAGTTTGGTCCGCGCGCATTAGGTGCGCGGTCAATTTTGGGAGATGCCAGGTCACCTAAGATGCAATCTATCATGAATCTCAAGATAAAGTTTCGGGAGAGTTTTCGGCCATTTGCGCCTGCTGTGCTGGCTGACCGGGTTTGTGATTATTTCGAGCTCGATCGCCCCAGCCCGTACATGCTTTTGGTTGCGGACGTAAAAAAGGACCGCCGGCGGGTTATGACTAGAGAAGAAGAAGCTAAGTTTGGCATAGACAAACTTAATGTGCCGCGTTCGGATATTCCCGCCGTTACGCATGTAGATTATTCCGCGCGCGTACAAACTGTTCACTGGCAGACAAATCCATTGTTTTATGCGGTATTGGAACAGTTTGAGAGAGATACCGGTTATGCGGTATTGGTGAACACATCGTTTAACGTGCGCGGGGAGCCTATAGTTTGTACTCCCGAAGACGCGTATCGTTGTTTTATGCGTACGAATATGGATTATCTTATACTAGGGTCATACCTATTGGCGAGACGGAATCAGCCCGTTTTCCAAGATGAGGGGGATTGGAAGAAAGAGTTTGAGCTGGATTAAAAACCTGAAACGTAAAGCCTGAAACATGAAACCTAAAAATATGTTTGAAGATCTGCATTCTGTATCAAGCACTCATAAAGACATTCAGAGCTTCTCACGAGTTGTCGGAGGGGCGGTAGTTTTGCTGGGCGGCATTGCTTTTTACATGACACGCTCACCATACGCGCGTTATATGTTTATCGGAGGTGGGGTTGTCACGCTTCTTGGCGTATGCGCGCCCAATATATTGCGGCCTTTGCAGCGAGCGTGGATGATGGGTGCGGCGCTTCTGGGGTGGGTTATGACACGCGTTATCCTCGGGGTTTTATTTTTCGCCGTACTCACGCCAATCGGCTTTTTCATGCGGGTATTTGGCATGTCGTTCATGAATGATGGCGGTCGGGAACCAAACCCCGCGTCGTATTGGAAACCCCGAGAGCGTGGTGTAACGTCGCGGGAGCGCTATGAACAGCAATTCTAAACAACCACTGGTTTTTTTGGTACTCGGAATGGCCGGCATTGTCGCGGCGGTTGTTTTTAATGAGTGGACTATTGCGGCATGGTTGAGTTACGGGGGATCTCTCCGTCTTTTTGATCGCGTTGCGATCTGGATGGTTGATTTTATACTTGTGGGCGGTGGTGTTATGTTGATTCGTAAACGGCGTGCTATCCGTATGGGGAAAGCGGAGTTTTTGCTGCTATGCGGAACGCTCGGCATTCTTCTTGTGGGCAGTGAAGGTGCCGCGCGCATATTGGACAGGGCGCACGGGAATGATTTTTTGCAGAACAAACAGCGAGCGGAGCGCGGCATCATACCATTTCGGATGTTCGGACCTGATTTCTACGCAATGGAAGATGGCATGCGGTATATTGTAGGTAGGCACGGCGAGAAATTTCCGTTTGAAAAAAAAGAAGGAGTGTTTCGGATCGTAGCAGTGGGCGGGTCCACCACGCAAAATCTTGTTGATGGCATGCATTATCCTTTGCGCCTTCAAGAGCTGCTTTCAGAGATGTACCCGGGCCGTACCATTGAAGTTATAAACACCGGGAATTCCGCATATGCAACGCCACACCTTATTGTTCTTCTTTCACTTGATGTGCTTTCATGGGATCCGGATCTTATCATCGCAAGCGAGAATATCAACGATCTTGTCGCGGCATATTTTCCGGACTTCGCGCTTGATTATTCAAATAAATACACTCACGAAACATTTTTACCACAACGATCGTTTACAGAGGCGCTTTTTGGATGGTCGCGGCTGTATTGGGTTATCGTAAGCCGGATGGAAGCTCTGTCATACCGCATGCTTGAAGCGCGTGATACCGTCTATACGCGTCGTTCGTATGGTAACGAACCGCCGCCGGAAGCAAAAGCAGTGTTTCGGCGCAACTGGGAGACGTTTGTTGATATCGCGCGCGCGCGTGATATTCCCGTGATTCTCGCTTCCCAGCCGCTTGAACCGTCGGAGCACTATTGGAATTTGCATATGCGCTATAAAAAATATAACACGGTGGCCGTCTATCCGTTGCATGAGGAATTTTTATTGCACCACGCAACGTTCAATGCTACGATTAAAGAAGTCGCCCATGAGAAAGGAGTGTTTTTTGTGGACAACGCGGCAGTGTTTGCTGGCGAGCGCACACTGTTTAGCGATTTTGTTCATTACACGCGCGCGGGTATTGAAGAGTTAGCGAACCAATATGCCACGTTCATTGATCGGCATCATATAATAAACCATGAATTATGAAACAGGTACTAGTGCCGTTACAAGTTAATTTTTGCTATATCAGTCGTCAAAAAATGCTATCAAGTAATGCTTTTGTGACTATTTGGTATAGTTGATTTTAACTTGTAACGGTACTAGTTAAGCACGCCGACGCGCCTTTCAGGAAAAAATGTTCTATATGGCCGACAATTTTCTGTTATTCTAAGGCCATCGGAGAACATTTTTCTTGAAAGGTGCGTAAAGAGACTATGTCAAAGCTTTCAACAATAAAAGAAATTTTGAATTTCCTGCGAGCTCGTAAAAAGTGGTGGTTGTTTCCCATCATTATTTTTTTAGCGCTGATGGGAGGACTCATAACAGCAACACAAGGATCGGCGCTCGCCCCCTTTATTTATACGCTTTTTTAAGCGCGATGCTGGAAACCGCGTTTTGGCAGTTTCTCAAATCACATAAACGCGTTTGTATGGTGTTTGGCGCGGCGCTTGGAGCGCGGCTCATTCTTTTTTTTGTGTTTATGTATCTGCAGGGAATATCGGTGTTTTGGGACGGCGCACAGGATATTCGCACCTATGGTACACTCGCGAAAAATATTGTTCAGTTTGGATCATTTATTTCTCAAAACGGCGTTACACCGGAAAGCTGGTTTACGCCGGGGTATCCGGCGTTCCTCGCGTTTTTTTGGTATCTGTGGGGCAGTTGGATTCCAGTAGTACTACTACAAATTATTCTTGCTTCGGTATCGGCTGTGCTGGTGTATTGTATCGGGCGGGAATATTTTTCTGAAAAAGTAGGCTTTGCAGCAGGAATTCTTTTTGCTCTCGAGCCGACAAGCGTTTTTCTTTCGGCTTTTTTGTGGTCTGAAACCGTATTTTTATTTTTATTGCTTTTGTTTATACTGTTCTTTCTACGCTACATGACGGCGGTGGATGCGGTGGAATTAAAACGGAACGCTGTTCTTGCGGGAGTGTTTCTTGCGTCAGCTACATACATACGGCAGATCACCTTTCTCATGCCTATCGCCTGCGGAGTTTTTTTGGCAGCACTCTTCGTTTTGATGCGCGGGTCTGTTACAAAACGGCACATCGTGCCGTTTTTTCTCTTTTTGCTTGTGAGTGTCGGATTTGTCGCGCCGTGGATGGGCAGAAACAAAATGATATTTGACTCGTGGTCGCTGGCGGCGGGATCCAGCATGGTGGTGTACTTTTTTGACGCATTGCCATTTGCGTATTACCGCAACGCCGATTCAAAACTTGCCTATCTTGTCGGGGCCGAAGATGTTGAAGAGCCCGCGGGGTATGTGTGGCCGCGTTCTCAAAGCGGTGTTTTCAACGATGAGACCGGTGTCGGGCTTTACTACGAGGATCTTATCATAGAACGCACAAAAGCAATTATTTTTGAGCATCCGTTTGAATATGCCGTATTTCATGGTATATCTGGATTTGGCGGTTTACTGTTCCAAGATACCTGGCGCGCTATTTTGCGCCGCGGCGGGTTTGTGCTTGAAGGAAGAGGATTTACCGAAGCGGTTTTGCACGGAGATATCAAAAAGATTCACGATTGGTTTTCAGGTGGTGGGGCGCTTTGGTTTGGCGTTGGCATCGCGGGGCATATCTTTTTTACGGCCGTGAGTATCGCAATGATCGTAGGTGGTGTATTGCTGGCAGTATCGGGCAACCGAAATAAGCAGATCGCGGCGCTATTTCTCATGTTTCTCTTTTTATATTTCGCGCTTATCACGGGTCCTGCGTCATATCGCGACCGGTACCGGTATCCCGTGTTTCCGGCTATGGTATTGCTTGCCGCCGCCGGTTGGCAGTATGGCCTTGATCGGATGCGCGCGAAAACAAAAGCTGAAAATAAAATAAAAATACCAGTATGAAAGTTTCTATTGTTATTCCTGCTTACAACGAAGAATCTACTATCAAAGAAATTATCGCACGCGCCGAAGCAGCGCCTTTCGGTTTTGATGCCGAACGGGAACTGATAGTGATAAACGACGGATCGGACGACGGAACTCGAAAACTCTTGGATGAAATTTCCGGAATCACCGTAATTAATTTTGAGAATAATATAGGCAAAGGCGCTGCTTTGAAAGCCGGGTTCCAGCGCGCAACGGGAAATATTGTGCTTGTACAGGATGCTGATTTGGAATATGATCCTGCTGATTATATCCGCTTGTTGGGTCCATTTATTGACAAGCAAGACAAAGCCGACGTTGTATATGGCAGCCGGTTTCGCGGGGAGTCGCGGAGGATTGTTTATTTTTGGAATGACCTTGGCAATCGGTTGCTTACATTTCTGTCAAATATGTTGATGGGTTTGAATCTTACAGACATGGAGACAGGATATAAGGCATTTCGTGGCGAAGTTATTCGTCATATAGCGCCTACACTCAAATCAAAACGATTTGGCATTGAACCAGAATTAACCGCAAAAGTGGCGAAAGGAAAATGGCGATTGTATGAAGTTCCCATCAAGTATCACGGTCGTACCTACGAAGAAGGAAAGAAAATTGGATGGCGGGATGGGATACAAGCAATAGGGGTGATTGTCTATTTTAAATTTTTTGATTAGATGTGTCTCTCCGCGCGAATAGGAGACTGTGCATAGCGTTTTCTTTGACTTCCGTTACCGCAAAACCATTGCTCCGAAGAAATTTTTTCATGGATTCTTGGTTATATTGCATGTTGGGTATGTTGAAATAAGAAGGATTATGGCATTCCATGGCGATTTTTTCAATTTTTTTGAGGTATGATGCCGGTGTGCCGAATAGAATTTCGTACTCCGCGCCTTCGCAGTCTAATTTTAAAAAATTACAACATGTGATATTATACCGTTGGAAGATGTCTAGGAGTGTAATACTATGAATAGGGATTGATGCGCGTTTTGTTTGCAATCCATAGAGACCGCTTTCTGCCGTATTGAGCGAGTTTACATAAAAGTTTCTTTGACCTGTTGTTCCAGAAACCGCAACTTGTTCTATACTAATGTTTTTAAGCTTGTTTGCGGCACTATTTTTTTGTAAAAGCATACCGTTATTCGGATCTGGCTCAAATGTGTATACATGTCCTTCGGGAGCATACGCCGCGGCAAGGAGCGAAAATGAACCTATGTGTCCTCCGATGTCTATTACTATGTCGTCTTTCTGTATCTCAAACCCCGGCGGGTTGTATTGTCTATCAACAACACATGTTAGAATCATAAATAAGTCCGCAACTCTCTGCGAAATGCTTTGGGAGTGAACAGTAAACGAAAACGGGTTTATAAAAATTTGTTTATGGTATGCGATTCCTGGTGTCCAAAAACGGATCCATGATGCAATAGGTACATACGCGGTTGAACGGAGAAAAACAATCAGAGAATTGAAAAGAGCAATGCCATATTTGTATGCTAGGCGACCTACTCTATGTATCTTTCTTATCATAGTTGGATGAGCACATTGTAGGCAAAGTTCTAGAGATAGTCAACTAGAGCCCATCTCAAAAATATGAAAACAAAAAAATATCTCATATTACTTCTTTTGGGGATATTTGTATCTTCTCTTGCGTTTTCATTTTACTATAAAATTAAGCTGCGGGTTGATGCGCAAGCGTACAACAGCATAGCTTGGAATTTAGTACAAGGTAATGGATATGTGGAGGATAAGTCTAACGCGTTTACTCCTCAAAAAGATGAAGCAATACTGCGCGTAGGACCCGGGTACGAGTTTTTTCTTGCCGGGATATATACTTTTTTTGGACATCGCATTTGGGTTGTTTGGATTTTTCACGCGTTGCTGCGCGTCTTGACGTGCTTTTTCCTCTATAAAATCAGCCTATTTTTATTTTCGGAAGTCCGACTTCCGACTGTCGGAAGTCCGATTTCCGCTACCAAGATTAGCTTGGTAGCAGTTGCTGTGTATGTCCTGATACCCGACCTTCTTATTGTTAATGGTATGGTACTTGCCGAGACGTTGTTTCTGGCTCTCCTTGTTGGTTCTCTTTATGTTTCTTTACAAGCGCTGCAAACGTCTCGGTATGCAGATATTGCCTACGCAAGCTTGTGGTGGGGGCTTGCGGCTCTTGTTCGCCCTACTGTTCTTCCCGTTGTAGTATTGTTTGCTGTGCCGTATATCAAAAGCCTTGATTACAAGAAAGTACTGCTTGTTTTTCTGTTTCCTGTTTTGTTGGTTGGCGGATGGTCAGTGCGAAATTCTTTGCTCTATGAAAAACCATTGTTTACCACAACAGCCGGGAGTTTTGCGCTGTTGGTTGGTAATTCGCCGGGCGCTACCGGTGGGTATGACAAGACACCAGATGTTCAATCAATACTACGCATGCATCATTCTGTAGATATGGGACCTATAGCGCTAAACTGGGTTATGCGTTTTATGGTGACGGATCCAGTTGGTTTTCTAGAAGTACAAATCAAAAAAGTAAGTACCTATTTCAGTTTGGTGCGGCCGACAGGTTTTTGGTTTTATCTGATCAATCGTCCCATTGAACAGGCAATTACTCTTGTCTATTCGGCGCTCGCGACCACAGTATTATTACTGGCTGGCATAACAGGTTTATTTCATTTCTACGCTCGGCGTGATATATCACTTCCTTATGCCAAGTTTTTTATGGGGGCCGCTGTTTTGCAGCCTCTGGTGGTGGTGCCTTTATATGTAGAGACGCGGTATCGCTATCCTCTCTACCCCCTGTTAGCCATTTTTACGGCATATGCTATTGTTATGTTTTGGCATGCTAAAAAATTTGCATATCGCAATGAAGACACAAAACAATTGATAAAAGTAGTCTTTACAGTAACTGGTATTGTGGTTATTTTTACTTTGATTGATACTGCGTATTCATACAATCTTATTATTGATCGCATGAATGAATTCTTTCGTGTATTGTAACCTCATTGACCACGCGTAGTAGCATAACGTTATACAAATATGAAGATTCTTGTTACAGGAATTATGGGTTTTATCGGCAGCCATTTTGGTCGTCTCGCGCTGCAGGGCGGCCATGAGGTTGTTGGGTTTTCACGCCATAGTGATACGCGTAATGCTCAGCGCATTGCTGATTATGTGGGAGATGTTTATTTCCGCCTTGTCTATGGGGATTTAACCGGAGATATCTCGGGGCTGTTGGAAGGTGCAGATGCTGTTGTACATTTCGCGGCGCGAACGTTTGTTGATCACTCCATACTTGATCCGGAGTCTTTTGTCCAATCAAATATCGTGGGTACCTATAAATTACTTGAACAGGCGCGGCGCTATAAGCCGAATATATATGTACAGGTTTCCACAGATGAAGTGTATGGCGCAATTTTGGAAGGCTCATACAAGGAGGACGCGCGATTGAATCCAACAAACCCCTATTCTTCCACGAAAGCGGCGGCTGATATGCTCTGTCTCTCGTATTGGAATACATATAAACTGCCTATCATTATTACGCGCACGGAAAATAATTACGGCCCGTGGCAACATCCGCAAAAAGCAATTCCCGTGTTTGTAAAAAAAGCTCTTAGAGATGAAAAATTGCCGGTATACGGCGATGGAAAACATCGGCGAATGTGGCTGCATGTGGAAGATCATTGCGGGGCGATTTTGCATCTTCTACAACATGGCAATGCGGGAGAGATTTATCATGTGGCGGGAGAAGAAGAACTCGAAAACGTTGAATTGGCAAAACGGATTCTTGACGTGCTCGGGAAACCGCATGACCTCATCTCGTTTGTACCCGATTATAACATTAGGCCCGGACATGACAGACGTTATGCTTTGGATGTTACGAAACTCCGCGCTACGGGGTGGAAGCCAGAACACACACTGCAGGATGGTTTGGAAAAGACAATCATGTGGTATAAAGACAACCCGGAATGGTGCATTTAGATGTTCGAAACCGAGTTTCGAACAATATGGGAGCAATATGGCAACTAATGTATTAAAAGGCGTTCTTTTGGCGGGGGGAACGGGGTCGCGGCTTGATCCATTAACGCGGATAACCAACAAGCACCTGTTGCCGGTATACAATAAACCGATGATTTTCTACGCGCTTGAAACACTGCGTAGAGTTGGCGTGGCTGATGTATTGCTGGTATCCATTGCGCAAGCTCTCGGCCTTGCCGAAGATTTTTCACGAGGCGGAAATATTGTCGTGATTTTGGGAGACAATATATTTATGCGCCCGGATGAGCTTTGCAGAGGGATAGCGGGTTTTGCGGACGTGGAGCGCGGCGGGCGGCTATTTTTAAAACATGTTCCCGACGCATCCAGATTCGGCGTAGCTGAAATTGCCGGAGGAACGGTTGTCTCGATTGAAGAAAAACCAGAGAATCCGAAAACCGATCTTGCTGTCACGGGTTTTTACGCGTATGATGCGCGCGTCTTTGATATTATTAAAACTTTGAAACCGTCTGGGCGCGGTGAGCTTGAAATTACGGATGTTAACAACTGGTATATCCGCGAAGGTGTAATGACGCATTATATTATAGAAGGCGAATGGACGGATGCGGGAACATTTGATTCGTTGTTTCGCGCTTCCCGGCTGATTGCCGAACAGCAGAGACCGTGAACATATTGTTTTTTACAAAAGGTGATCGTACTGTTGGCTCAAGCCGCCAACGGGTGTGGCTGCTGGCTGAAAAGTTGAAGGAGCAGTATGGATTTGATTATCGCGTGATACACAGTGTCGCCCACTCTCCGTTTTCTCTCCGCCCTTCCCACTTTAAATTTCTATTCAATTTGTGTTTCAAGTTTCAAGTTTCAAGTTTCAAAGTACTATTTGTCCATAAATCCATTTTTCCGTGGGATGTCGTATTCTTGATTCTCCTAAGCAGATTTTTATTAAGGAAGCGCTTGATTTATGATCTTGATGACGCGGAGTGGGAGCATTCTTTTTTGAAAACATGGCTTTTCACAAAGATGGCGCATGCGGTTATATGCGGGTCGCATCCTATATTTGAATGGGTAAAACAACGCACGCCACGCGGCATATATGTTCCAACGGCGGTTGATGCCGATTTGTATAAAATGTATTCGGTTGAACACAAAGAGCGCGCGGTTTTTACCATCGGCTGGGTTGGCGTGGGGCGGGGGCATTTCTTGGACGGGCACTTTGCCATGATTAAACCGGCGCTTGATGAACTTGTAAAAAAAGGTTATCAGTTCAGGTTTGTTATTATTGGCGCGCAGAAATACCAGCCGCTAAAAGATTATTTTCATGGGTCGAGTTTTGAGACGGTTTTTGTTGATGATTTGGATTGGTCGCGTCCCGAAAGTGTGCCAGAAGCCATTCACAAGTATCAGTTTGACATTGGTATTATGCCAACGTCGGATACGTCGTTTAACCGCGCAAAATGCGCGTTCAAAGCTATTGAATATATGGCATGCGGTGTGCCTCCGGTGGCATCGCCCGTAGGGGAGGCGACATATCTTATTGAAGATGGCATATCGGGTTTTCTTGCGGGCGACACAAACGAGTGGGTATTTGCACTTGAACGGTTACTGCAGGATGTCGCTTTGCGCCACAGTATAGGCATGGAAGCACAACGGACAGTGAAAATCGGATATTCATATGATTATACGATTCCTCTCGTGTACGGGATTCTTCAAGGAACCCATGCTACACTGAAACCATGAACATGTTTTTCTTTACTGCGGAATTATTGCAAAAACACATTGCGCGATATCGGGATTTGTATCGCGCCGCAGAGCCGTTTCCTCACGCGGTACTAGATGATTTCTTGCCAGTTTCTGTCGCAGACGAACTTGAGTCGTCTTTTCCGGGCCCAGGTGATATTGTCTGGAAAGATAAGACACACGAGCATAGCAAAAAGCTTGCTTCGAGCAAAGAAGAGGTTATGCCGCCCGCTATCCGCAATTTTTTACTGCAATGCAACTCTTCCACGTTTGTGACATTTCTTGAGGAGTTAACCGGCATAGAGCATCTTATTCCTGACCCGCATTATGAAGGTGGTGGCATGCACCAAATTGAGCGCGGTGGATTTCTTGACGTGCACGCCGATTTTAACCAGCATCATATCTATAAACTTGATCGGCGGCTCAATTTATTGCTGTATCTGAATAAGGATTGGAACGAAGAGTACGGGGGGCATCTTGAATTGTGGGAGCGCGACAAAAGTCGCTGTGTAAAAAAGGTTCTCCCCCTATTCAACCGGTGCGTACTATTTAGCACAAGCGATTTTTCATTTCATGGGCATCCAGTTCCTTTGCAATGCCCACTTGGGTGGACGCGAAAATCACTTGCGCTGTATTATTACACAAACGGCAGGCCTCCAGGCGAGACAGCGGGTGTTTCGCACACGACTGCCTACGCCGATGGGCACGAACATGGAGCAAGTCGCGGACGCGGTTTTCGCTATTTTGCAAAGCGTCTCCTGCCACCCATTGTGGCAGAGACAGTGCGCGGCATCAGAAAGTTGATGTAGGCGGATACTTATTGCAGAATAGTGCATATGTCAAGAATTGATTTTTTGCATATTTCTTGTATGCTGAATAACAGATTTGAAAAGAAAGGAATTAAACGATATGAGTCATTCAGAATGCTCCGTCCGGTATTGGGATCACTTGTCTGCGCGGGAGATTGAACAAGCAGCATTGGAAGAACATTCATGTATTATTATCCCTATTGGCGTTATTGAAGCGCACGGGCCCCTATTGCCGGTTGGGTTTGATGCCATGATGGCAGGTGTTGTCGCTCATGTGGTCGCGGAACGTATCCAAAAGAGCGGCGCGCGGCCGGTCGTGTTTAATTGTGTGCCGTATAGCGGGATTGTGGGAGCAACACAGGGACTCGCGGGAACAATCGGATATCCCGCCATGCTTTCAACGGAAATTCTTTTTGTGACGTTGCAATGGCTCTTCGCCCATGGATTTGAGCGTTTTTTTATTATCAATGGGGATGCAGGCACCGGGAAGAGTTTAATGTCGATTTTGTATCACGCAACAAAGGAGCGTCAGGAATTTTTCTTTGAGCGGGATGGCGCCATCTCGCTCTTTACCTGGTTTGATGGTATTGATAATGTCGGCCATGCAAGCGTGGTGGAACACGGATTCTATACCTATCTTTGCGAACACTCAGATCCGCATACCCGCAATGTTGCGTTCCAATTCGGGATTAAAACTCCTCTGAATGAAGAATGTCTCAAAGATCTTGATGGCGTTAAACGTGTCTACCCCAAACCGCGCCGGGAGTTTACCTCCTGGCTCTCAATAGAAGGCCAGAGTCGAGTATATGGTGTTTCTTATTTTTCATATGGGGAGTACCGAGCGTTCCTTGATTCCGGGCGGGTGCATCCGTTATGGGAACAACAGCTTACGCGTATTGTGCGCGATATACTCGGAATTCTGGATATGTAAGGGAGTAATAGTATGGGCATTGTACGCATAGCGACAGAAGTTGACGTTCAATCTATTGATGAGGATCTCTATCCGCATCTTCACGACAACCATATTCCTTCAACGGAGTATATACAAAGAGTGGTTTGTTCACCCGATTATATTTTGGCGGTGGCAGATGAAGGGACACCTGAACGTCCCATTCTGGTTGGTGCGGCAACACTTCATATTATTATTCAGGCAGCGGCGGGGCTAAAAGGATATATAGATGATCTGGTAGTTATCTCATCAGAGCGGCGAAAAGGATATGGAGAACTGCTTTTTGAATATCTGGAAGATGTGGCGCGGCATCAGGACATCCCAAAGATTTTCTTTACCTGCTCACCCCGGCGCGAGCCCGGCAATAAATTCCACATCGCCATGGGGTATAAACTGCGCGCCGCCGCGGTAGATGAAAACGGTACGAACTATTACGAGAAGAAGCTATAACCGTCTTCCCACAAAGGATGTGTTGTGATACACCCGTATCTATGCGCATCCTTTTTTTATGAAAAAACTCGCTCAATTATTATTAATTATTTTTCCTTCATCTGTGAGAATTTGCCTCCTGTTTTTAGGAATTCTGTTGCGTTTTGACATAGTAGTCTTATCGTGGTAGATTTTCGTTATGTCGCAAATCGTACAAGTATCGTCTATCTCTCGAAACACTCGATGTCGCGCATGCAAAGGGGAGACGTTTTCTAAAGTTTTTTCGTTTGGACCTACACCTCCTGCGAACGCTTTTTTGATAGGCGAGGCGGACATAGAGCACGAACAGTGGTTCCCTCTTGATGTTTATTTTTGCAAGACATGCAGTCTCTTGCAACTTCTTGATATAGTGCACCCTGATATTTTATTTCGTGAGTATGTGTATGTTTCTTCAACGTCTCCGGTGTTTGTTGCTCACTTTGAATCGTTTACCGAGGACGTGTTGCAGTCATACGTTAGTGGCGAGCAGCCTTTTGTAATAGATATTGGGTCAAACGATGGAATTTTACTGCGGCCGTTTCAACGTCGCGGCGCGCGGGTGTTGGGCGTGGATCCGGCGCACGCGATAGCAGCTCAAGCAACGGCTAGCGGCATTCCAACGCTTCCTCATTATTTCACACCAAAACTTGCCGAAGATATTGTACGCGAACACGGTCGCGCGCGTATCATTACCGGCACCAATGTTTTTGCGCATGTAAATGACCTTGACGAATTATTGAGCGGCGTGAAAGAAGCGCTTGATCCAGTTCACGGAGTGTTTATTGTGGAAGTGCCGTATCTGGTTGATTTTCTTGAGAAAAATCTTTTTGATATGATATATCACGAGCACCTTTCTTATTTTGCGGTACGGCCCCTCCAGAAACTCTTTACACGTCTTGGTATGCAAGTGTTTGACGTAGAGCGCGTATCGTCGCATGGCGGATCTATCAGAGTGTTTGCTCAACTGAAAGGGGGTACATACGCGGTGTCTCGGCGTGTGGAACAGCTTTCTCAGTCTGAGGAAAAGCAGACACTTCACACAGAAACGCCATATCGGGCGTTTGCCGCGCGCGTGGAAAAAAATAAACGAGAGCTTTTTTTGCTTTTGAAATCGTTACAAAGAGGCGGACATATGATTGCAGGATATGGAGCTCCCGCAAAAGGGAACACATTATTGAATTATTTTGGCATTACAAAAGATATGCTTATGTATATAGTAGATGATAGTTCTTGGAAGCAAAATCGCCTTACACCTGGCACGCATATTCCAGTTGTTGCAGACAGAGAATTACAAGAGCGGCGTCCGGATTATATTCTTATCCTTGCGTGGAATTTTGCCGATCCGATCATGAAGAAATTGAACTCGTTTTCCGCTTCGGGAGGAAAATTCATTATTCCCGTACCGGAGCCGCATATTGTATGAAAAACCAATCTCACATTGTTACCGAAGATATTGCGACGATTGTCGCGGGTATACGTTCTCACGCGGATTTGTTTGAAGGCGCAACAATTCTTATCAGCGGGGGCGCGGGTTTTTTGGGTACCTATTTTCTTGATATGTTCCGCTTGCTTAATAAAGAAGTTCTGAAAACGCCCTGCCGCGTTATTTCCATAGATAACTATATTACCGGCTCACGGGAAGATGCGTCGGAAGATAGCCTCGGTGTTACCGCAATTGACAGTGATATACGCACGATGCCGTGCATTGAAGGGCCGGTGGATTATATTATCCATGCCGCTGGTCTTGCCTCACCTTTTTATTACAAAAAATATCCGTTGGAAACGGTTGATGCGGCGGTGATAGGTGCGCGTAATCTCTTGGAGCTTGCTCGCGAGAAAAAGCCGAAGAGTTTTCTTTTCTTCAGTTCAAGCGAGATTTACGGCGATCCGGATCCACACTATGTGCCAACACCCGAAACATACCGCGGAAATGTTTCTTCCGTTGGGCCGCGGGCATGTTACGACGAATCAAAACGGCTCACCGAGACGCTCTGTATGATTTACCACGAGCGATATGGCGTACCGATAAAAATTGTGCGGCCATTTAATGTTTACGGACCTCGCATGAAGGTGGATGATTATCGCGTGATGCCGATGTTTATCATGTCCGGCAGAAAAAGCAAAATACTCCCGGTACATGGGAGCGGAGCGCAGACGCGCACATTTTGCTATATTACTGATGCGATCGTTGGTTTCCTGAAAGTGTTATTGGCAGGAAAGAACGGAGAGATATATAACATCGGAAACCCAGCCGGGGAAATTGGCATGAAAGCGCTTGCGGGGCTTACCGCCGAATTGTTGGGCGGTGTTGTTATGGTGCAATGCATTAATTACCCCGATTCGTATCCACCGGATGAACCACAGCGTCGGTGCCCTGATATTACAAAAGCACGCATGCATCTTGGTTATGAGCCGGACGTCGATCTAAAAACCGGTCTTTTGCGCACTATTCTTTGGCATAAGGAGGTGTTTGCTGATGAAGAGTTGTGATAACTATTTTTGAGATAGGCTCTAGTTAGGGGGAGCGGGAATTTTTTTCGTAACAAGTTTGCGATAATAGAAGCGCCACCGTATAAGATTTTTGAAGTATTGCAAGGATGTTTTAAAGAGTGCGCTTCCGATGTGCGGTGTTCCGCGCTCGCGCGTACGCCAGTCTACTTCGACTTCGGCCACGGAGCTTTTCATATATTTTGCTTTGATCATAATCTCGGAATCTATAAAAAAATCTCGCGACTCAAGAGCCAATTTTTGCACAAACTCCCGTTTCATTATTTTAGGCGGGCCGTCAATATCCCACCCTGGCAAACCGAACGTGAGTTTGAGGAGGATGTTGTAAATACCGGCAAGTACCGTACGATGCCAGCCGTCACCTCGGTGGATACGTCGCGGTTTTACAATGTCAACATCTCGGCGTTCCATTGTTTCGTATGCTTTTATAATATCGCGTGGATCAACTTGGCCATCGCCGCTTACAATGGAAAGCCAGTCATTCGTAGCGGCAGCAAGGCCTGCAATAACAGCGCGGCCGTATCCCTTTTCGTTCAAGAACACGCCTTTTATGCGAGAATCTTTTGCAGAAAGGTTTTTTATAATTTCCTCCGTTCGGTCGGTTGAGCCGTTGCTTGCACAAATAATTTCATAGAGGATGCTGGCGTGGGAAAGCGCTTCGCCGATTTCTTTGGTAACAGGCTCAACGTTTTCTTCTTCATTATACATGCCAATTACTACCGAGAGAGAATGTCTCATGTGTTTTATATCATCTTATATCGTAGATAAAGAAGCGAGTGTTTGAATACAAAAGCGGGTATGTATTTTGCAGTGGGAGTTGTTCTTCCGAAAACAGATAGTCAACGCGGTATTCACGTTTGATTGTTTCTATTGTATCCCAATTATCACGAATGGCATAGATAAGGTCATAGCGGTGTTTCCAATCAAACGCGTCATCACGGTTTTCATCGTAGGGTACAATGCCGCCGTCTTTGAAAGTGGTAAAGATAGGACGAAGACATATCAGACGAAATTCGCTTGGTTCTTCTCCAACAAATGCAAACGGCTCTACTATGAAAACATCATCTGGTTTTGTCTGTTGCCTGACCCATTGGCACGCGTCTTTGTACGCTGCGTCAACATAGCGCGGAGTGATGGTAAATTTTGGCATGTGCCACAGGGAAAGAACAACAAACAATATGCACGCGAGAGTAAGTGAACATGATGTGAGTATCGTGGATGTAAGGCCGCGGTGTTTATACGCGTACGCGAGTATAAACCCGCTTATAAGAAAAACATGAAACCACATAATTGCGTCTAAGTCTTTGTACATCCATGCGCGCGCCATAGCGGCGCCATAGACTACCATAAAGGATGCTATTGAGAGTGCTACAACAATGCGGCGCTTATTTTGCAGTATACTTCCAAAAAATAGAATTGTGAGCGGAATAAGAAAAAGAATCATTTGTTCCAAAAGGAATACAAATGGTTCTTTTGGGAGAAACCAAGCTATCGTTGTAAATAAAAACCCATTTTCCAGAATACGGTCTGGTTTTGTGTCCGCATGCCAGAGTGTTGTCAAAACAAAAAGCGGGGCTGCTGTAAGGACAAGCAGTAACAATCCGCGCTGAAGATTTATTTTGACAATGCTGTGGAGCATGGTTAGCTCTCCGACAGCGGCTGCTGCCATCATGATGACAGGCACAAGTAACAATGCCACGATAAACACCCGCTTGCGATAATCTGGCAGAAGCGACCGTAATGAGAGAAGTGGTATCCCGGCAAGTATTGTCCAAAAAAAGAGAGATAGGTAGGCGTTCCTGCTCCAGTATTCAAAAAATGCAGGGGCATTTTTTTCGCGCGCAAGCAGCTTCCAAGCTTCGTCCATAATCAAAAGAGTGTTTGAGGCTATCCCGCTCTGTGTATACCACAGAAAAAGAAGTACAAGCCCCGCCGGCAGTATTGCATATACGGCGTAGGGTGCTAAAGATTTTTTTGTGCGGTATGCGCACCATGCATCGTATGTAAGGGAAAGATAATAAAAAATGAGGAACGGGAGAGCGGTAATGGGGTGAATGGTAAACGCAAAAAGAAGCGGTGCGAGCGCTAGTAGGCGCCAGCCATAAAGATACAAGGTAAGAAATACCATGCTTAAAGGGACGGCAATTGTGCGGTAACTGAATGCGGGTTCTATGGTTCCGTGTCCGGTACCGGGGATGGAAAAGCCGACGATAAATATAAGCAGTATAAAAAGAGCGATATGTTTGTTGTTTGTGAAATAGAGCCAGATGTAATACAAAGCAAAGAAGAAGACCATGCGCATGGCTGCTGTCCAGAAAAAAAGAACCCACAAGAGCGGTATACCGAGACGTACAAAAAACGCGAGGAAATATATAAGCAGCGTCCGTTCCGTGTGCATTACCTTGAAGGGCTCCAGATCATTTTGAAAAAGAGCCGGATCAAGTTCATGGTAAAGCGGGGGGATAAAAATTGTCTGATCACCCGTAAAACTTTCATAACCGGGCGTTACGAGGATTGAAAAAACAGTCAGCAGGAGTATAAATATCACGGGGAAGAATTTTGTTTCTGTCAGTTGTAATACTTTTTTCATGTATGTATTCATCGGGTTGCAATACGACGATAGAGTTGCGGGGCATGTAAGAGTCGTGAAACGATAGCAAGGACATACGCGTTGAAGTATTTTATCGTAGACGGGTGCGCGCGCCAAGCTTTTCCAAGGTATGATATTGCAGGGGCGAGATCCCCGTTCAGACTGTATGTGTGGCCGATGGTAAATGCGTGCCTTGCGTAAACATCAGGTAAAGTTTGAAACAGATGCTCATGTTTTTGAAATATCAGCTCGCGGCCGCGGAGGCGTTTGGATTTGTTATTTGCGATACTATCTTCCAAGACATAACTTTTCATGAGAATTTCTGGTATGAATTTGAAATGAGTGTGTTGTGATGCGCGGATCCAAAACTCCCAATCCTGTAACGCCGGTATTGACTCATCAAACCACCCCGCTTTTTCAAACAATTCTTTTTTGACAAGCGCAAACGGCATGCCTATAACATTGACTGTAAGAAATAGATTATGAAGATCGCCGTTTCGCGGGCCGTCTACTTCCGGCAGCAACGCCACACGTCCGTCGGCAAGTTTTCGCTCGCACATGGAATAGACGACCAAAACGTTCGTGGGAGCGTTTTGAAAAGCGGCAAGCGTGTGTTCAAGCATATGCGGGAGCCACACGTCATCTGAATCGAGGTTAGCGATGTAGGCGCCGCATGACGCCCGAATTCCACTATTGCGGCTTGCGGCAAGCCCCTGGTTTGTTTTGTGTTTGATATACTGGATGCGCGGATCCTGGAAACTCGCAACAACCTCACGCGTGTTGTCGGTTGATCCGTCATCCACAACAATAAGCTCCCAGTCGCTGTGTGTTTGCGTACGCACGCTTTCTATTGCCCGCCCCATTATGTAGGCGCGGTTATATGTCGGGAGGACAATACTGATGGTAGGCTTAGTATTCAACAGCATCTTTACCGCTCAAGAGTTCTACGGACTCCACATGATCCTGTTTGCGGAGTGTATCAACGAGTGTTGTTATGAGATTTTCGTTTTTGAGCCTAATACCGATAGTGTATTCGCGAAGTTGGTTGGGCAGGGTTTTTAAGTTGATGACGTGGTGTGTTACCGTATTGTTTCGCAACGTTTCATGTGTTGACGGGTCGAACGGAAAACGTGCCACAACAAGCAAGAGATGTCCTCCCCGCACAGCGGAGCCAAAGTTTATCTTGTCGAAAAAGAGGATGATAAGAGAAATCAAGATGGTACCGATGCCAGCGACGATGTAGTTGTTGGTCCCGCCGGCTACCCCAATGGCGAGCGCAAAAAAGATAAACGCAATATCGCGCGTTTCTTTGACTATTGTTCGGAAGCGGATGAGCGAAAACGCGCCCAACAGCGCAAACGCTCCCACAATGTTTTCGGCGATGACCATCATGATGACGGTGGCAATGAGCCCCATCAATATCATGGTGAAGATAAATGACTGCGCGTAAGAAAACGAGCGGTGCGTTTTTTTGTATACCCACGCGATGATGAGTTCCAAAACGAGGACGAATAAAATATTAAAAATAACGACCGCCGCGTTTACTTCTGTTTCCGCAAGATATAAAAAGTTTTCCACCGTTTTATATTATCTTGGTAATGGATTATACACCCGGAGTGTCTCCAGCGAGTTTGTGTATTTGGAGAATGATGCGCGCTCGAGATTATACCGCCGCAGTATGTCTTTAAACCAGGAAGGGAGTATGGTGCCGAATTTTACCTCCATAACGGTAACACCCGGGTGCACGTTTTTCATAGCTGGAGTGTAGCACAAATCGTGCGAAAAACAAGTCTCAATGGCACTGTCGAATGTTACGCGAAAATCAGCAGATCCGCGCGCTACTAACGGTGCTCGTTTATAACGTACGACAAGATTCGGTTTCATCTGTTCGCGGATGATGGTATATATAATATCTCGCGCGCGGTCAGTTTTATTGCAATGACGCAGAAGCGCGGTTCGCGATCCGTTAAGCAACATAGGGTATTCTTCCAGCGAAAGAAGTATGCGGCTTTTTGCGACGCGCATGTTGTATTTCGCTTTTTTCTCAAACCAGATTTCCGGTGTCTTTTCTGTGAGTGTTGGCGTATAAATACGCACGCGTATTTTTTTTCGCCAAAGAAACCCGCCCGCTTTTTCGTAATAATCACCAAGTACAGGAGAATCAAAATATAAGCTTGTTACTGGATATGAGTTCTCGGGTCTCTGTTCAGCTATAAAGTCCGGCTGCATACCGTAGCGTAAAACAAGTGTCTTAATGCCCGCCGCAAGTGCGTCGGGCATAGGATATTTGAATTCGTAACGGTTGAATTGTTGGGCTTGGTTTGTCATTTGAGCTTTTGCATTTGGATTTATTTTGTCAATGGATATTCTTCCTCCGCAAATGTGATTGGCAGTTCGCCTTCATCCAGCCACTGGCGGATCTTTTCAAAGTTTGTAATAATAGTTGAGCGGTAAAATTCTGTTTCGGAATAGAACGTTGCGGTCGGAGGGAGTTTCGCGGTATCGGCTATAACGTCTTTTTCTATGGATGCAACAACACGATCATAGTAGGCAAGATCGTCCTCCAAATTTTTCTGATTATTAACATACGCGCGAGTGCGCGTCTCAAATTCGCGCCGAAACGGTTCATGCTGTAAAATTCTGTTTTTCAGACGATTGTCAAATACTTCAAATGTTTCTCGCAGTTCTTTTGTTGTCATGTCAAATCCAATCGGCTCAAATTTATCACGGGTGGGGTCATAATAAAAATTTAAATTGCCAGTATTTTGTTGATGGTAATCTCGAGAAAGCAAAGATTCGAGCATCCACCCGTACATTTTTTCCATGTCAAGAATATGCGGAAGTTTGGCGGCAAATTCTTCGTCAGTTGTTTCCGATGTCGTGAAAAGAAAACGTTCTAATGCTTCTCGGTACGGGTTTTGTTCAATGTGGATGCGCGGTGTCCAATAGTCAAGAGAGCTGCGCTTCAAGAAATCAGGGCGGTTTGCGTTCTCAATATCTTTTTCAGTGAACAGTTCGCCGATCGCGCGATTATTGCGCTCAAGAAATGCTAGTCCCCATTCTTCAATCTCCAGATACACACCGAGGTCACGCCCATTGAGCTTCAATGTTACAAAGTCAACCTTGGGGGTCAAGACGCCAAATTTTTGCATGCGGTATGCTTCCAATGACGCGACTGCCCATGAGCGATCTTCGGGAAGGAGCAGGCGGTGTGTTGTTGTTTCTTTGCCCGTATCATCAAGCAACGTTATGTTCATTGATTTTTTGCGCGCGCTCCAATGATTTAAAATGAGGCCGCGGTATCGTATGCGCGCATCTGATTCAACGCCATCTTGATTAAAATCACCGCGTACAGAAAACTTATATTCTTCCGTGAGCTCCGGTTTGCCCCCCTCAATAGGCGGGAGAGCATCGAGGAGTTTTTTGAGGTCCGCGCGAACGAGAGTAAGTTCATATACGGGAAGGTTGGATGTATAGAACCATGTGCGTGGCAGATAATAGAGATCTGTTACTTTTTTGAGCGAGCGCCACGTTGGTGAAAAATGCCGGAAGAACGGACGCGGATTTTGGTATATAATATCAAGCCGCCAGATGAATGTATCCCCGTATGATGAGTCGTTGCTTTGACCGTTCACAAAGCTATAGGTAACAAAACCTGCTCCTATTGCAAGGGTTATGACGGCAATATATATAAAAACTTTGTTAGAGTTGCTTTTCACGGGTGTTTAGGATTGTCTGAAACAGCGAATATAAATCAGCCGGTAGTATTTTTTCAAAGGAGGGCTTGTTGGCAGTATTTCCATCTCCTTGATAAGTATGTTCTATAACGCTATTCGTAATGTGAATAGTTGAATATTCATCTGTCTGTATGTTCTCGCTGTTTGCCCACAATGTGCTTCCCGAGACAGCGGCGTATCCGCCTTCAATAAAGTGCGGTTTTTTGCGATAGAGTCCGATGCCAGTTTCATTGGCAAGAAGAAGAGAATCTTTGATAACAGCGCGCGAGCGGTCTTTTACCGCAATGCCGTAGGCACACCCGATGATGGTGTTTTTTTCCAAGGTTGGGTGCGACGCTTCTCCCACGCTGATGCCTTTGTCACCGCATAAGGCTATACTATTTTCACGTATGGTGATATCGGAGAAGCTCAAATCCATCGCGTCCCCACCGCTGTTGCGGAATGTATTTTTTTCAAAGAGAGAGTCCGCTTTTGCAAAATCGATGTCTATGCCGTCTGAACTTGTATCTATGAATGTCGTATTCGCGATATGCGCGCGGCCGCCATAGATGTGAATACCGTCGTCGGCGTGGGAGCGCGCGATTGACCCTTGCGTGAAATCAAGGTCGGATGAACGCAAGTTCAGGGAGCCGCTGAAATAAAGGCCCGCAAATGTTGCGTCGTTGCCGTCTTGAATATGTGTGTGGCGAAATGTGTTTGTGCCGGATGCGCGGATAATAGCAATTACACCCCATGGTTTTTTTTGATCAAGCGCTTGTGCTTTTATGGGGTGTTGCATTGTGCCGTTGCTTTCCACACGACTATAGGAGATGAGAGAAACACCTGGGCCAAACAGTAGTGTTGCGCCCGGGTCGATGCGGAGCGTATACCTTTCAGGAATAACTACGGTATTTCGAAATATATGTGTTCCTGCCGAAAGCGCGAATGTGTTGCTGGGGCGAAGGCTAAATTGTGGATGGTTGCGGAGAAATTCCTCTACTGGTGTTCCGTGGGCAAGGAACGAATTTTTATAGAGAGACGCGTCAAATTTACCGGAGATTGGATATGACTCGTCGGCGTATTCAAAAGCAACGGCACCGGTTTCATCAAGCATGCGTTTGAGCTTGTCATAATTGTTTTCTATGATGTCTCGCTCCACAGCAATACGTGCGAGGGTTGCAGCAGATGTCTGTATTTTTTTTGTGTCGCTCAAAATATCTTTGCGGATAGCCCGGAAAGTCTCATCGTAAAAGGCGAGGGCGCGTTCTTTGTGCGACAAGTCGGCAAGATAGGTTTTCAGCGCTTCGGAAAGTGTCTTGTTAAACGTCGGTATCTGCATAGTGCGGTTTACGAGGCGGTTGATTTTGAGAGAAAGGGTATCTGCGTCAATACTTACGAGCGCCGAATCAAAAAGAACAGGCTCAAGTTTATCGGTGGCGGGGTTAAGGTACCAGTTTTGGTTCGCGACATTGCCTTGATGAAAATTGCCGGAGAGAGCTGTTATGACAAGCCAACGGTAATATATATCCATATCAATAATATGTGGAAGCTCTTTTTCAAACACCTCATCAGGAGCGCTTGCTACTAAGTCAAGGAAGTATGCAAGAGTGTCCATGGATGCCGATGGTGTTTCAGCAGCAAAGCGGTTTTCCCAGATGTGGAGAGAATCAGGGCGAAAGAGATCAACATCGCGGATGTCAAGGTTGAGGTTTGAAAACAGAGGGCCGAGTCCGCGTCCGTTGCGCTCGAGCAGGGACTCTTCCCAACCTTCAATAAGATAGTATATCCCCATATCCACGTTGTTTATGCCGAGGCGCGCATAGGAAACCTGTGGGCTCAAAAGACCGAGTTCTTCCGCGCGCATGGCATTCATGGCAGCGAATATCCAGCCCTTGTCTTCCGGTATGAAAAACCGCATAGTTTCGCGTGCACCATACGGTGTTTCTTCCGGCAAGTTAACCTGCCATGATTTTTTTACAGCGGTCCAGTGGTTTGGCGAGACGCCGCGAACGCGTATTTTTGCATCCTCCGTATAGTAGTCACCCCCCGACGCCGGGGTCGGGGCAGGCGCGCGGAATTTTCCCTTCACCGATTTTTTGTATTCTTCCCACATGGCGGCCACGCGCGGGTAGTCGGGCAGTGTATTAAACAGAGTTTCCTTATCTCGTTTGGATAGGGTAATTTCATATATGGGGAGATCGGATTCTCGTATCGTGTAAAAGAATACATACGGAATATCAATGACGCGTTTGATAGAGCGCCATGTGGGGGCAAAGTGCCGTATGAGCGGATTTGGGTTTGAAGATGTAATATCAAGCCGATTAATGGTCCCCGGCCACATCAAAAAAGCAGCTCCCGTAAGAAGCAGTACAATACCAACACCAAGAGCGATTTTATGTGCTGTTTTGGAAAAAAGTACGTTCATTATGATATTAGCCGCAAGCGTAGCACAGTATCTTGTGTAATACTATACTTTATAACGCATATCAATCTTTACCTAGCATGATTTGTTGTCATAACTGACTAGACACTGAGTGTCTAGTCAGTTAGTGTCTAGTCAGTTATGTTCTGCGGGTATATTTTACAAGTATAGATAAGTAAGCAGAGCATGATTGAACAACCTTCCTCCCACGCGCGCCCAGACTGCTCCCCATATACCGAATACCGGTATCAAAATAAACATCGCTAGTATTTGCACAAGCGGCGCTCCTATACTGAATATATATATTTTTTTTAAATTTCCTTCCGCTTTAAGAGTTGTGCCGAACATACTCAAAGGAAGTGATATCAGCGATAGCGCAAGTACTTGGGTAAACGGTACGGCTTGGGTGTACTGCGGAAACAAGATGTCAAACAACAGCGGTGCGGCTAGCACGTATGCGCCAACTGCGCCGGCGGTAAAGAGTGATGCGCGGAACAGCTTTTTTGGGAGCGATGAACGCAGAGCGGCGCGGGCTTGGGGTGTCGCGGTCTTTTCGGCAATCTTTGGCATGCTGACCGTACCTGCGGTGCCAATGATGCTTTTTAACTGCTCTACGGGCGCAAAAGCAAATGAAAACACAGCAAGCGATTCTGCGCCGAGCAGGGAAAAAAGCAGCAGCGAGTCAACATATGTTGCTACAATGGAAGGTATTTCGCTTACACTTAGATGAATGCCATAGCGGGGCGCTTGAGGGTCTTTGGGCAAAGAAGATGGAATCCTATTCCATACCCGACGAGTTAGAATAATATTGGGTACTGCATGCGCGGTAAGGTATATGCCAACTAAAAGTCCCAGAGCGGCGATGTTGGAAAATTGATACAATGTTATACCAGCTATACCGCCCAACATGACCACGCCGTACAAAAGCTGTGTTGCCGAGGAAAAAATCATGCCTTTTTGAAATTGTTTCGTCCCCGTGTAGTAGCTGCGCCACGCGCCAAGGCCTTCGCTGAAGGGGACAAGGAAAGCGGCAAGGAAAAATCCTACTGAAAGCGCGAAGACGCCTTGCAGATGAAAATAAATAGCTGCTGCCACGCATGAAAAGCTGATGCCCCAAGAAAACAAGAACATGGTAGCGGCAGCGTACTTGAATGTTCCCGCATATCCGCGCGCTATGCTTCGGATAATGGTGGTGCCCATGCCGGGAACCGCAAAGATACCGAACATGCCGATAAAACTCACTATATAGCGGTAGGTCCCGTAGGTGTCTTTTGAAATGTATCGCGCGTATGCTACCGAAATAAGAAGCGCTACAATGATGTTTGTAACCTTATTGAGGGAAAGCCAAAAACTGCCCGCGGCGAGATACCGGACATCAGTGCCTAAAAACTTGCTTAGCGCGCGCTGCAATATGGAAATAAAACGCATAGGGTATATTATTTGATTATAACATGTACTATGAAAGCATACCGCGGTATTATTTTTGTAATTGTTGTTAGCGTCCTTGCCAGCGTTGCTACTGCATACTGGAATGGCACGCTGTTTCAAACGTCCTTTACTGACTGGTCTGACGATTCGCAATACTATAACGCGCGCGCATTGTCCCTTCTTCACACCGGCTCTCTTGGGGAAGATCAGGCGCAGTTTCGGCGTCCGCCCGCCTATCCGCTGTTTCTCGCGGCTATCTATGGCGTGTTTGGCGAGCGGATTGCGGTGGCGTGGGTAGCGAACATAGCGCTTTTTTCCCTCTCGCTTTTTTTGTTGTGGTGGTTGGCGTTGCAGTGGCTTGTGGGAATGCGCTCATACGTTGTGCCGCTTCTTTGCGGATTGTACGGGGGGTTTCACTATTATGTATTTTCTGTTGGATCGGAAATGCTTTCGGTTTTTTTGCTGCTTGTGCTTCTTTTTTTTCTGTTGCGCTACCGTGAAAGCCAAGAGATGCGGTATCTTATATTGTTTGGCGTTGCGGGAGGCGCGCTCGCGCTTACAAAACCAATTTTTCTCTACGCGGTTCCGATATTATTGGGGGGAATCGCGTATCAGATGAGACAGTATAAAGGATCACTTCGTCACGCTGGTGTTGCGTTTGCCATAGTGCTTTTTTTTGTGGGGGGCTGGGCGGCGCGAACATACGCGTTGTTTGGTGAATTGCAGACTGAACGCTCCGGGCATATTGTCTATACGCGCGCGCTTTACGGAACGCTATCACTGCGGGATGCGGGCATTCATTTACTTGCGTCCGTGACAAACGATTATGTCGCGGATCAGTTGTTTCCCGGTTACGGCGACGATCCGGTTGCCACCCGGCTTGGTGTTATGCGCATTACAGCATTTAGAGAGCTGCGCGCGGATGGATATGAAAATAAAGAAATCGAACGCATTCTTTTTGGTCGTGGTGTTTCGGAAGCAATGAGGCACCCGTTGATGTTCGCGGCGGGAGCTGTGCCGTTGCTCTTTGACCTTAATACGCCCGAAAACTTTAACGGGTTTCCGGTAACGCGCATGTTTGTGGGAACGCGCAATACTATTGCGCCTTGGCAAAAGATAGCAATCGTGCTTGGCATACGCGCCATGTGGTTTTTCTTTCTCGCCGTAGTTGTAACGGGGATGATTCGTGCGGCAAGAACCGCATTGCCGAATATAGGGCCCCTTGTTTTTTTAGTCGCGTTTGCAAATATATCGCACGCATTTTTAATCATTCCGCCAGAGCCGCGGTTTTTGGTGCCGGTACTGCCGTTGTATGTTATGTTCTTTGTAATGGGTGCGCGCGCGATAGTTGACAAATTGTCCAAAAAAAGCATTATATAGATATTATGAAAGTTGTAATCCTTTGTGGTGGGCAGGGGACGCGTCTCCGGGAGGAAACGGAGTATCGCCCGAAGCCTTTGGTTATGGTGGGAGACCGCCCGATTTTGTGGCACGTCATGAAGCTTTATTCGTATTATGGCTTCAATGATTTTATTTTGTGCTTGGGATACAAAGGCGAAATGATAAAGCAATATTTCTTGAATTTGGATGAACTTACACATGATTTTACATTACGACTTGGTTCCGGCAAGAAGGAAATTTACCATCACGATAACGTAACGCCGCAATGGAATATAACGTTTGCCGATACCGGTCAATCGTGCGAGACAGGCAGCCGTCTTGCGCGGATTCAAAAATATATTGGGAACGATGAGGAGTTTATGCTCACATACGGAGATGCGGTTGCCGATGTGAATATATCTGACCTGTATCGATATCATCATGAAAAAGGAAAAACTGTTACGGTAACGGGCATCCAGCCGCCAAACCCGTTTGGCGTAATTGAAGCGCGGGACGGTGTTGTGACAACGTTTACCGAAAAGCCGCAGTCGCAAGACTGGGCCAATGGCGGGTTTTTTGTCTGCAACAGGCGCGTGTTTAATTTTCTTTCACCAGATGGATCTATAATTTTTGAACAAGGACCTTTGCGCCAGATCGCCTCTCAAGGGCAGCTTGCGATCTACCAGCACAACAATTTTTGGCATTGTGTTGATACGTTTAAGCACTTAGAAGGATTAAACGCGTATTATGCGAAAGGTCATCGCCCTTGGATGATCTGGGAACAATAGCAGATTGGACAGACTGTGTTTGCCCTTCGTAGCCTTGGCGGAGAAGGGGATGATTTGGGAGAATTAATTTCAAATTTCAGATTTTAAATTCAACTATCTTATTTTTATAGAAATTGGTGCTATAATGTAACCATGGAAACGGTAACCATACCTAAAAGAGAATATAAAGCCCTTAAAGAGGCAAAAGCGAGAGCTGATGCTATGGAGTTTGCCTCTGCGCTTATAACAAAAAGGAGATTTTCTGACACAGCGTTTGGCCTTCTTAAAAACAGTTTTGACAAAGGGTCTTCCGTTGCGTACGTTTCTCGTTTGAGAAAATCATGGAGGTGAGATTTTGTCTTGATACAGATATTCTAATTGATCCTTATTGAATTTGAAATTTGAAATCTGAAATTAAAACAGCGTTTTCCTCATATCAGAATGATAAGGAACCAACGGATCGCCGGTGGTTATTTTTTTTACAAAGTCAGGGTTCGCGAGAATAAACCGCCCGTACGTTACAAGATCAATAAACCCGCTTTTTATTTCTTCTTCCGCCTGTTCAATGGGTAAACTCGCGCCCGCGATAATGATATGCGGCCACATGAGGCGCACCATTCTTACAATTTTTCCTGAAGTGGCATGATAAATATCTACCGTGTCGCTTCTAGCACAGCTTATATCAAGCATCCGCAAACCGAGATTATCGAGCTGGGGAACAAGATAGGCGAGCATATCTTCCATGTCAGGCCATTCATATAACGATCCTCCCATTTCGCGCGACGGCGAAATGCGAAGCGCAGTTTGACCAGGACCCGCAACATCTAAAACTGCTTTTACAACTTCTAAACCGAAACGACAGCGGTTCTCAACGGATCCGCCGTATTCGTCGGTGCGCTGGTTTATACGCGCGTCAAAAAATTGGTCAATGATATATCCATGCCCGCCGTGAATTTCCACGCCGTCAAAGCCAGCTCTGAGGGCCTTTTGTGTAGCTTCTTTGAACATTTCAACAATACCGGGAATTTCATCGTGTTCCAGCGCGCGTGGCGTTACCATCGGCACTTGCATATGAGGCGCGTTGCCTTCCGGGCGCACCGCAGATGACGAGACTGGAAGCTCGCCGTCTAAATAGTCGGGATGCGAAATGCGCCCACAGTGCCAGAGCTGGCAGAATATTTTTGCGTCGTAGGCGTGAATGATGTCTGTTATGCGTTTCCAACCTTCAATGTGCGTATCTGTATAGATATAGGGTACATCGGGGTAGCCATCGCCGCTCGGGTGAATGATCGTGCCTTCCGTCAGAATAAGTCCCACGTCGTTTGCGGCGCGGCGTTCGTAATAGGCGCGCATAAGGTCAGTGGGATTGTGATCTTTGTCGGAAAAATTACGCGTCATGGCGGACATTACCACATGATTTTTGAGCGAAAGGCCGTATTTTGAAAATGGTTGGAGGAGTAGCATGGATGAAAGCATAAAATGTAAAGCGAAAATCTAAAAATAACAGCGTAAAATTCAAAATATTTTAAGTTTTACGTTGTTGCTTTGCATTTTTCGCTTTGCACTTTATGTTATCTAAATAATTTTTTAAAATAAGTGTTACTGAGATAGTCTCTCAATGCTTCTTCCCACGGTCTCATCCGGTCAAGTCCTTCATCTCGTAGTCGTCTGTTTTCCAATAGTACGCAAAATGGACGCTCCGCGATTTCTTTGTACTCATGTGCGGGTATTTCAGTGACAACAATGTTGTTGTCGATGGTAAGCAATTCTACCATTGCTTTAGCGACTTCAAAAAATGAGGCTTTACCATGACTGGCCATGTGATATATACCCGTTTTTTCTTGCTCCAGAAGCAGGGTAATATTTTCTGCAAGGTCTTTGGTATAGGTTGGTTGCCAGATGCGGTTTGAGACTTGCACGAACGAGTTTTTTTCTTCAATGTTTTTTTTAAGTATGTGTGCGAATGTGCCTACGAAGTTTTTGTCTTTCTGGCAGCCGCCGAAAAATCCGCCCATGCGTACTACAAGCGCGTCCGGTAGTTCTTTGCGGACTATTTGCTCTGCTTCCCATTTCGCTTCTCCATAGATCGAAAGTGGATGTGGCGCGGCTTCTTCTGTGATCGGATTTTCTTTTCCGTCAAAAATAAGAAAGGATTGCGGATAAAATAATTTTGCGCCGGTTGATTTTGCAAGAGCAACAACATTTTTTGTTCCGTCTACATGGTTTTCAAAACAAACAGCGCGGTTGTCTTCGCAAAAATCCACATTTACAATGCCCGCGCAGTGAATGATCCAGTCCGGCTTCCATTCTTGTTCTTTGAGTACCACGTCGCGATCGGTAACATCAAGCGCGGCATGATCGAGCGCGCGGACGATATATCCTTTTTCGGAAAGATGATCAGAAAAAGCGCTGCCGAGCATGCCACCGGCGCCGGTTATGAGTACATGTGTTTCGGTTGGTTGCATAGGGACATAGTACTTCAAGTCAGTACTCTTTACAACTCTTAAGATATATGATATGTAGGTTAGGAAGTGTTATTTTACAACTTTTAACAAACTCTAACCAAGAAGGAGGCCAAATTATGGCTGTAATGACGCAGGAAAACGCGCAGTTTCTCCAAGCATGTCTTGAGGGACTAGAATGTTTCGATGCGGGTGGAAAGTTTAATGATCTTGGCAAGCAGTTGGTTGCTTACCAGCTTGAAAATTGGATGTCGGGGAAACTTGGCCTTGCGTTTAAGGCAGTGCGGCGCGCGGCTGGCGCTCCATTTTCTGCGGTTGAGTGTGTGCCAGTTGATCTCGCAACGGGTGTTCTCTTGAACTTTCGTGATTTCACTACGAATCTGGATCCGGATGTTGCTGCTCTTGGCAAGGGTTGGCATACTTCCGGTAGCTATCAGGATACGAGTGTACGCGGCAAGGAAGAGACGATGATGCAGGCTGTGAAGCGTACGGCGCTTGAAGAGTTGGGGCTTATGGTAGAACCAATACGGCAGATTTGCACATTAGATCACAGTGTTGGCCATCCGCGGTTTTCTGATAATCCTACGCTCTTTGCCTGTCGCATAATCGGAGGCGAACCCAAGAATCTCATTGACCACGATAATCCAAAGAGTGGTGATAATCGGTGGTTCCAGAAATGCCCGCCAAACATGCTTCCGATCCAGCGGGACTATGAGCCATACATCAATGGGACGATTCGTACAGCATCTTTATGGCTACCAAAAAAAACACTTGAAGAACAAGGAGGTGAATTGTGAGTATACAAGAAGGAGATGTTGTTTGTACAACATTTAACTTAGGAAACACACACATAACAACAGGGGAGCACTACGCGATTATTGATGCTCGCGATGAGGTATATCGGTCTCTGGTATCATACGATACGCTCGATGATGTTTTGCGGGCAATCGAAAAAACAAATTCCGACTGGGACATAGTTGACCTGTTCGATGATCAAGGTCACCATGTTCTCTCTAGCGATTAGTTAGCAGTGTGTGGCATTGGTATGATTTTCAAACAATCAACCGATGCCGTTTTTTTATTGCAATCAATTTCCGCCAATCATACGAAATTATGCAAAAAAGCAGCGCTTGTGGGCACTGCTTCGTGTGGTGTGATGAGTAGAGAAGGTGCTAGATTTTATGCCGCGTGCGAGCACCGTCAAGCGCTATCGCCGACCCATGTAGATTGAGATGCCGTTCTTTTATGTAGAAAGCAACAACATGAGCGACTTCATCGGGAGTTGTGAGACGGCCTGTTGGTGTGTTTTTCCGGTGAAACTCTAATGCGTCAGGATCCATATTAGATCGTTCACCTCCCACTGGTCCACAAATGATCACGTTCATCCGAAGAACATCTGCGTATGTAGGCAATGAACCGGTAACAAAACGGTGAAGCCCTGCCTTTGATGCGGCATAGAGTGCGTTCCCTGTGTCTCCATGAAGGCCTGATGTGCTGCCAATGAATATTGCAGTTGCAATAGTATGGGGAAATTTTATGCGTCGGTATTCAGCGAATCTTTTTGTCATCAGGTATGGTCCGTAGACATTCGTCTCAAACATGGACCGAAAATCTTCTATCGAATCACCCTTTCGTTGTACGCCAGCACAATGCACAACACCTACTAGGTCAAGTCCTCCTGTTTCACTGCGGTGGAAAAAATTTTGTACGTCTTCTTCACTCCCCACATTACAATTGCCATATTCCAGCAACGCATCGGCGCGTTGCTGTATGAGATGTTCCAGAAGTTCGTTTTTTTGTTGCGTCTTGTGGAGCGCAATTACACCAAAACCACAGGTAAGCAGTTTTGATGTTATGGTTACACCGATACCCCGGTTGCCGCCAGTTACAACAACCCACTCGTGCGGTATGCTCATATATTCCCCCCTATGTCAGAGATTTGTATTTTGTCTAGCACACGAGCGAGTTTTTGGCAATAGGGTAGGATTTATTCATTGAAGAAACCGCTTTTTTATTTGGGAAATTTTGTTGCCACGCGATTTGATATATGCTACTATTTTTTGGAATACGACAGTCGGAAAGGAGAAGCGTATGGCAGAGAAGATACCGCCGCGGGTGGTGGTTTGTGATGTTGGAAATGTTTTGTTCACTTTTCAGGATAGACGGGAGGTTATAAAACGTATTATCCGCGCGCATGATGGAGATGTAGAAAGCGAGAAATGGTTTTCTGGCATGTTGGGCCGCGCGGTGTTCGATGCGTGTGACAACGGCAAGATTACGCCGCGTAAGCTGTGGAAGTATGTGTGCAAGAGAGCTGTCATAAACCATCGGGAGTTGTCAGAGTCAATGTTTTTCGGGTTGTTTTTTGATCATCTACAGCCGATTGATGGAACAATCACGCTTGTACGGCGTTTGCAGAATCGCTATCCGCTTGTCGCTGTCTCCGACGGTGATATAGGGTCGAGATATGCCATCAATGCGCTTATGACGCATCATGGCGTGCAATTCCTTGAAACATACGTTTCATGCGAGAAAAAACTGCGAAAGCCGGCGCTGTACGCATATGCTGCCGAGAATCTTTTGAACAAACACAATATCGCAGCAGATGAATGCGTATGTGTGGATGATATAATTTCTCATGTCAATTTTGTCAAAGAACTGGGCATGCGCGGCATTCACTTTAATGGCGCGCAAGAACCGGCTGAAGTATTGCTGTGGAGACTTGGTTGGGAAGGCATAGTGTTAGAGAGAGCTTAAAAGTGTTACGGAACCATCCACGGTTCCTTTTTTGTTTGCAACAATTTCTCGCGATCGTGAGGATTTGTTTCCGTCAGCGCCGCCTGTGCAGATATTTTCCTTGATAAACGAAAATGCGACGATCGTGAGTTTTTGTTATACAAGAGGACTTGTATCGATCTTTTGTATGTGCTAGAAATTACGGCAGATTTTCGGAAAGGAGGCATGTGTGCCAAACTATATAGTGTTTTGGGTTCCAACTGGATTCTCTATCGACGATGCTTCACGAACAGATTTTTATTCGCAACAAGCGTTCTTGTCTGCAGTCAGACGCATGAAAGAACTCATGCGAGAAGGAAAAACGGTATGGTTTAGTTTCCCGCATTCTGTTGTGCGGGACCCTTCACGAAAGCACATGCTCTTTGATGTAATGATGAGGGACGCTCTATTGTTTGCGGGGGTTGATAACAACCATATTGTAATTCAGAGAAAGGATACAACGGGCTCGCCCACTGATGGCCTTGCGCTTGCGCGACTTGCGCAGATGTACCCAGATTTCAACATCGAAGTATTTACTGTGTCTCCTCAAATGGGTGCATACTTGCAGGTGATGTATTTAGCGGTTGCGCGATACATAGTGGGATTTCCTATTGCAATGGAAGTGAAGTCAGTGGACATAGGTTCAAGTTTTTTGCATAGACAAGCATATCGGGCAATGCGCGTGGCAACGACTATTGCTGCGTGGCATGAGTCGCTATTTCGTTTATGGTATGCGTTTCTGAATCGCATGTATGAGAAACGCAAACATGGATTTCAGCAGGTGTAAGGTGTAGAACAGGCGGGTTGTAAAACCGCCTTTTTTGTTATAGCGTTCTATACGTATGAATGGAAATTGGGGACCAGTTTTGTTTACAGTTACGGTGGCTGTACGCCTCATTGCGTTTAGTGTGTTATCGGACATTGCCGATACACACGGTGTTCTGGGCAGGTATCCCATTATAGGCAACGATTCGGGCGGTTATGCGGCAGTAGCACGGATGCTATTGGAAGAAGGCAGATTTGCGTCCCCGGGACTGGCAGAGCCGCAAAGTTACGTTGTGCCTGGCTATCCGGTATTTCTTGCAGGAGTACTTGCGGTGGCTGGCGATGTGCGCTGGGCTATTTTATTGCAGGCGATTCTTGCCGGCTTTTCCACCCTCCTTATATGGAAAATAGGGAGCGCGGTGTCTCATCGGGTAGGCGTTGGCGCCGCGTTGCTTTTTGCCGCGGACCCGGTGGGTATTTTTTATTCAATCACCATTCTTACCGAAACTCTTTTTATTTTTTTGCTGCTAATCTGTCTCTCTATCTTTGTACGGTATTTTGATGGGCGTATCGGCTGGTTTTTTCTAAGCGGACTCGTATTGGGTATAGCAACGCTTACGCGCCCGACCGCGCTTGTTGTATTACCGGTCCTTGCAATCGTTATGTGGCTGTATTCTTCAATGTCTCTCCGACGCATAATTACATGCGTACTCGTGATGGGGTTCAGTTTTTTTATGATCGTGTTTCCGTGGATGCTGCGCAATAAGATTCTTTTCGACTCGTGGTCGCTTACCGCTGTGGCAACCACGCAATGGTTTCAGCAGTCAGCGCCGCTGTATTACGCTTACAAATATAACGTTTCACATGCCGAAGCGTATGAGGTATTCCGAGCGCGGCTTATGGAAATAAATCCGCACAAGAGCGACGATGGCACACTTCGCAACACGCCGTATATGGGGCGTGTTGTGCGCGAGTTTCTTTTAGAGGATCCCTTCGGCTACATGTATTTTCACGCGGTAAAAACGCTCCCGTTTTTCTTTTCAGATGGCCTGCGCGATATAGCTCGGCGGATGGGTTTTGTTGAAGTCAACCAGCCAAATATAGGCAACCTGCTCCTCGCGCGTGATGTGCGGGGTCTTTGGGACGCACTGGCGCACAACAGCTTATCGTCTGTTTTGTTACTTGTCGGCGCAAGCGCATGGTTTCTCATAATCATAGGCATGACTATAAGTATTGCGGGTCTGCGGGTATCCTCGCAGACGGGAGCACATATTATTGCGCTCTGTCTTCTTATTATACTAGCTACTGCGCTGATAGCGGGCGGACCGAATGCCAGCGCGCGGTATCGGTTTAGTGTAAGCCCCTTTATGTTTATTGCCGCCGTGTATGGGTTTGAAATGTTTAGAGCCTATCTCAAAAATAATGAGGAGCTGTCCGCCAGAGGCGGATCAGCCTCTGGCTGAAAACGACAATGTATTTTCGCAGCGAAAATTGCAAACAAGTGAGGAGGCATAGCTATGCTATGCTGACGAGCTTTTTGCAATTTGCAGCCGAAATATAAGCATTTCAGCCCTCAAGTGATATACTATGTTTTATTTACACGGTTATTTTTGAGATAGGCTCTAGGAAGAAGAACCTTCAGCGCTTTCCTCTGCATACGAAGTACGTTGATTTATCAAACCACGGCAACGCTTTGTAACACACATCTTTCCAGCTTGCGTGTTTCCATGAGACCATAATGGATGTCCTGCCAAACACGATTACCTGTTTGAAATATTTTTTTAGTTTAACTTTGTCCCAAGGGGTTGTGCGGTATGTAATAAGGTCTGATGGATCGGTTGCGTAGGGACCCTGAAAAAATCGGTGAAGTTGTTTTAAGGCGAGGCGATTATGAGAGTTGAACACAAATACCCCGTCTGGTTTCAGTACGCGATGGATTTCATGCACTGCCTTATATATGTCGGGGTACACATAGTCAATGCCGTGAAAAGGGAAGAATGCGTAGTCAAATGTGTTGTTTTCAAATCGGAGAGAACACGCATCCATTACGGATACTTCTATGGGATAGTTTTTTACTTTTTCTTGTGCCGCTTCAACCATAGCAGGCGTTATATCAATAGCGGTAACGCGGTATCCATGCTGATGAAGCGGAATAAGCGTGCGCCCCGCGCCGCATCCAAGCACTAGAAGCGATCCGTTTTTCTTTTCAAAAAAAGTTGTTGTAATCCATTCCTCGTCCTTGCGCCAATAGTCTCGTTTATATTTTTCTACTTCGGCCGAAAAAATTTCGATATTACGTTTGACCTCATTCATGGGTTTGATGATACCATAACGTATTGTAATATTCCTTGGTATATTGTACGTTAGTACAGTATGATGCCAGCTTATTGGCGTAATAAAAACGTTTTTGTTACCGGCGCCACCGGCCTATTAGGTTCGTGGCTGGTTCGGAATCTGGTAGATGCGGGCGCGAACGGTACTGTGCTTATCCGTGATAGTGTTCCGAAATCAAACCTGCATCGTTCCGGGTATCTCGACAAGGTAAATATTGTGCGTGGAGCTTTGGAGGACTACGCGGTTCTTGAGCGCGCGTTGGGAGAATATGAAATTGATACCGTGTTTCATCTGGGCGCCCAGACGATTGTAGAGATTGCGAATAGAAATCCATTGAGCACGTTTGAGGCAAACATCAAAGGCACTTGGAACATGCTTGAAGCCGCGCGCCGGAGCCCATTGGTGCAGAAAGTCATAACTGCTTCATCTGATAAAGCATACGGCATCCACAAGGAGTTGCCGTATAGCGAACAAGCTCCTTTACGGGGCAGCCATCCATATGATGTATCCAAAAGCGCTGCCGACCTGATCGCGCATACCTATTTCAATACCTACAAATTGCCGGTTGCCATTACGCGCTGTGGAAACTTTTACGGCGGTGGGGACTTGAATTTTAACCGCATTGTGCCAGGCACTATTCGGTCTGTGCTCCACGGCGAGGAGCCGATGTTGCGTTCAGACGGCTCCATGATACGCGATTATTTTTATATTGAGGATGCTGCGTATGCCTACCTGACGCTTGCCGAGCACATGGATGATGAGCGCATCCACGGGCATGCGTTCAATTTTAGCAATGAAAACCAGATAAGCGTGCTGGATCTTACGAATAAAATCCTCGCACATATGGGCAGTAATCTCCAGCCAAAAGTACTCGCGACCGCTGCACATGAAATTCCGCATCAATATTTGTCTGCGGCGAAAGCGCGCGAGATGCTTGGGTGGCAGCCACACTTCTCGCTGGATGAAGGGCTGCAGAAAACTATCGCGTGGTATCGTAAATTTTTCGGCACCATATGAGTATGTCGCGCATACTTATAACGGGTGCCCCGTGGTTTGTTGGCGCTAACCTTGCGCACCGGCTTATTTTGAGCGGCGCCGACGTGTCGCTCTTTGTGCAGCCGAAAGTGGATATGTGGCGGCTCGGCGGTATTAAAAAAAAGTGCGCTGTGCTCTCCATTGATCTTACGCGCGCGGATGTTGTTACACGCGCAGTGCATCGGCTACGGCCCGATGTTGTCTATCATGTTGCTACACACGACAGTTCCCTCAAACAGGAAGAGGCCGAACACATGATGGCATTTGATGTGTTGGGAACGGTGAATCTTTTGGAAGCACTGCGGCACGTTGGTACCGCGCGTCGTATTATAAGCGTGGGAAGCGTTGTAGAATATGATCAAAACGTTCGGCACATACAGGAAGATACGCTTCTTTGTGCTTCGAGCGCCTATGGGGCATCCAAGGCGTCGCAAAGTTTTTTTACGGAGTATTATGCGCGCTTGTACAAAATGCCAATAGTCATTGTGCGCCCGACTCACTTGTATGGGCCATTTGAAGACCAGCGGCGTCTCGTGCCAGCGGCTATTTTGGCGTATATGCGTGCTACGCCGCTTACCTTATCTTCGCCGAACGCGTGTATGGATTATCTGTTTGTGGAAGACGCGGTGGATGCTTTTCTTGCGGCTTCCGAACACGTTCAAGAATCCGGAGAGATCATTAACATAGGCTCTGGCAAGGAATATTCCAACAAAGAAGTGGTTGCGGTGGTGAGGCATTGCATAGGAACACGTGTGCCGCTTGCGTGGGGCGCGCTTGACGGTAGAGCGTGGGATTCTTCACGTCGGCATGCGTACGATATCAAAAAAGCAAAATCAGCGCTTGGTTGGGAGCCGCGGCATACAGTGGAGGAAGGACTTGCGAGAACGATTGTGTGGTTTAAAGAACACAAACAGTTGTATACATAACACCTGAATTTACTTTCATGGCAAAAGATATTCTTATTACGGGCGCCTCAGGATTTATCGGGGCAAATCTCGTACGCCACACGCTTTTGCGCGGGGATCGCGCGCATGTATTTTGCCGCAAGAACGCGAATATGTGGCGCCTGAAAGACGTTCAAAAAGAGATACATATACACGCGGTTGATATGCGCAACGGCGCGGATGTTGCGCGCGCGGTGGGAACTATCCGACCGCATGTCATATATCATTTTGTCTCGTTTGGCGCCTATCCGTTTCAGGCAGACGTTACGAATATGATACAGACAAATATCGGCGGCACACTGGCGTTGTTGCAGGCGGCGCGGAATGTTGATCGGCTTGAGGCAGTGCTTTCGGCGGGAAGTTCCACAGAATACGGTTTTAAAACAGAACCCATGTGTGAACACGACATATTGGAACCAAACACAGCATACGGAGCGGCAAAAGCGTCGCAGACGGTGTGGGGTCAGTTTTTTGCGAAAGCGTACGGCCTGCCGGTTGTCATAATGCGCCCGCCGTTGGTATATGGGTTTTTCGAGGAGTCGACGCGATTGATTCCTTCAACTATTGTCGCACATGTACGTCGGCAGCCGTTGCGGCTTTCTTCGCCGTTTCCAAAAAAAGATTTTATTTTTATTGATGATATATTGCACGCGAGCGACATTCTTGTCACGGGCGCAAAACAATACGCGGGAGAGATTTTTAACATCGCTTCAGGGCGGGAATATTCAGTGGGGGAAGTTGTTATGTTGGTGCGCCGCTTGATGCGGCTCACCATACCGTTCAAATGGGGCGGGCACGAAGGGCGTATATGGGATACCGAAACCCGTTGGGTGGATGATGTTTCAAAAGCGAAACGTGTGCTGGGCTGGCACGCGAAGCATACGTTTGAGGAGGGTCTCGCAAAGACGATCCGATGGTTTGAAACATATCATACGCTGTATCCATAAGTTAATTTCTCCGCCAAAGGCGGATCCGCCTCAGGCGGAAAATTTATATGGATAGAAAGAAAATAAAAAAACTGAATAACATTGCGGTTGATGTGCGCAAAGATATCGTTACTATTTCAAGCAGCGCGAATATTTATCACATCGCAAGCGCGCTTTCTCCGGTTGAACTTCTGGTAGCATTGTATTTTCATGTGATGCACATTGATCCGAATAATCCACGCTGGTCTGGGCGTGATCGTTGCGTTTTGAGTAAAGGGCATGGAGGTGCCGCGTTATTTTCCGTGTTGTATCGGAGAGGATTTTTTTCTCGCAAAAAGCTTGAAACATTTTGTCAAAACGGTAGTACGCTTCCTACGCATCCTATGATGCAATCTGCCCCCGGAGTGGAGGCAACAACTGGTTCACTGGGTCACGGGTTACCCATTGGGTTAGGCATGGCAATGGCGCTTCGCCATGAAAAAAGAAAAAACAACGTGTTTGTTATTCTTTCTGACGGTGAATGTGATGAAGGGTCCGTATGGGAAAGCGCGCTGTATGCGGGATATCATGCGCTTGATAATCTTGTTGTATGTATTGATTACAATAAGATTCAAAGTTTTGGGCGCACTGCCGAAGTCCTCGATCTTGAACCGCTTGCCGATAAATTCCGCGCATTCCGGTGGCATGTGCAAGAGATTGATGGACATGATATATCCGCGATCACAAAAGCAATGGAAATGGCCAAAAAATCAAAAGGGAATCCGCATTGTATTATTGCCCATACCGTAAAAGGCAGGGGTATTTCCTATATGGAAGATCAATTGGAATGGCATTATAAATCTCCGCAGGGAAAATTATTGGATCAGGCATTACGGGAGTTGGGAATACAGTATGAAAGATAAATGTAAAGTTATTATATGCGCCAGGCATTCATAGACACATTGCATACACTTGCCAAGAACGACAAAAAGATAATTCTCATGAATGGAGATCTCGGTTTTTCGGTGTTGGAAGATTTTATCGCAGCATATCCCGACCGCTCGTACAACATGGGTGTTGCGGAAGCGAATATGATTGGAGCTGCTGCAGGATATTCTTTCGAAGGATATACCGTGTTTGTGTATTCCATTGTTCCGTTTGTAACCATGCGTGTGTTTGAGCAAGTACGGAATGATATCGGTATGCAGAAAGCAAACGTAAAAATCGTGGGGGTCGGTTCTGGATTTACCTATGGCCAATTGGGGCCTACGCATCACGCCGTTGAAGACATAGCGCTCATGCGAAGCATTCCTAACATGACGGTGGTATGCCCTGGGGATCCGGCGGAGACGCGCGAAGCTACCAAGGCGTTAGTGAAGATGAAGGGGCCCGCCTATCTTCGCATCGGCAAGAAAGGAGAGCCGGTTGTTCACAAAGCGCTTACATCATTCTCGCTCAAACAGAGTATACTTGTGCGGCATGGTAACGATTGTGCGCTTCTAGCAACCGGGAATATGGTGTACGCGGCTGTCGAGACTGCTCATAATTTAAAAAAGCATGGTATTGAGGCGGCAGTCGTTTCGGTTCCTGTTGTAAAACCAATCGACCAAAAAGGCATTACGTCTATCTGCCGGAAAACGGGGACGGTTTTTACTCTCGAAGAACATACCGTTATAGGCGGACTTGGATCTGCGGTGGCGGAATTGTTGTTGGAACAAAACATTCCTGTGAAGCATTTTTATCGGTTCGGCGTGCCGGACACATTTACATACTTCGCAGGTTCGCAGGAATTCATCCGCCGTCAGTACGGTCTTACTCCGGTACAGATATCTCGCAAGATTTTATCCATCCTTCGTTCCGTTTCCAGCAGAACTACGGAGGACTCCGCTCTGCTTCGTAGATCTTCACAAATTCTTAGAAAAAGGTAATCTTGTTATATGCGGATACCATACGCACAATCAGTACATGGCAAAGAAGAAATAGACGCGGTTGTCAAAGTGCTCCGTGGCAATACTGCCGTGGGCGATCAGACGGCGGAGTTTGAACAGCGCATCGCCGGCCTTTTTGGCAAGAAATACGGCATTATGGTCAACTCCGGCTCCTCGGCAAACATGATTGCAGTGGAATTGATGAATCTACCGGAAGGGTCCGAAGTCATAACGCCGTTGTTAACGTTTAGCACGGTGGTAGGGCCGCTGGTACAAAAACGGTTACTGCCGGTGTTTGTTGATGTTGTTCCCGGCACATATCTTTTGGATATTGACCAAGTGGAGCGAGCAATTACCAAAAAAACCCGTGCGTTCATGGTGCCTTCGCTTTTAGGGAATGTTCCTGATCTTCGGCGCCTGCGGCGCATTGCGGACGCGCACAAGCTACTACTTGTCGAAGATTCTTGCGATACGCTCGGCGCCACCATCGACGGCAAGCCAACAGGAAAATATACCGATATTACCACCACAAGTTTTTATGGTTCACACATCATCAACGGCGCGGGAGGCGGCGGTATGGTGATGGTACACGATAGAGCGTTGCGCGGGCGCGCGCAGATTTTACGCGGTTGGGGGCGCGCTTCGTCGCTTTTGGGCGAGTCAAAAGCTTCCGAAAACTTGGCAAAACGGTTCCAAACGAGCATCGACGGCATTTTGTATGACGCAAAGTTTGTATTTAGCGAGATGGGATATAATTTTTTGCCGCTTGAGTTGAGTGCGGCATTCGGGCTTCGGCAGCTTGACCGCCTGCCGAAATTTTCCGAAATACGTAGCCGGAACTTTTCGCGGCTTTTGTCCTTCTTCCGGCAGTATGAGCGTTTTTTTATACTTCCCGAAACTGCGCCGCATGTGGTAACAAATTGGCTTGCATTCCCGCTTACCATACGCGACGATGCGCCGTTTTCTCGAAAAGATATTTGCACGCATCTTGAGAAAAATGACATCCAGACCCGCCCGGTATTTACGGGGAACATTCTCCGGCAGCCGGCGTTTCATTCCATTCCTCATAAAAAAGCGGCAGAGAATTATCCGGCCACAGAGCATGTTATGCGCGGTGGGTTTGTGGTGGGATGCCACCAAGGGCTTACACCTAAACAGATTGGGTATATGGAAGAAGTATTTAAGAAATTTCTAATTTCAAATATCAAATTTAAAATTTGAAATCATAAATCTGAAATTCCCTATGTCTTTCCTTACCGAAAAAAAACTATCCGTAGTCATTCCTTGCTATAATGAGGAGCAAAATGTTCCTGAATTGTATGAGCGTCTTTCAAAAACGTTGCAGGAAATAACGCCGCGCTACGAGCTTATTTTTGCCGACAACAACAGCAAGGACCGTACGCGTGAGGTGTTGCGAAGTCTTGCGGCAAAAGACAAATGTGTCAAAGTGATTCTCTTTGCGCGGAATTTTGGCCATTCACAGTATGGATATTCTGCCGGTATGGAATATGCGAGCGGGGATGCGGTTATCTTGATGGAGGCAGACTTGCAAGATTCCCCAGAAATTATCGCGGCTTTTGTCAAAAAATGGCAGGAGGGGTTTGACGTGATATATGGTGTGCGTCCGCGCGCGGCGGGGTCGGGCATGAGTCGATTTTTCCGGAGATCGTTTTATCGTCTGTTTGATAAATTATCATATCTTGATATTCCGTTTGACGCGGGGGATTTTTCACTCTTTGATCGAAAGGTGGTTGATGTGTTTAACGCTATGCCGGAGCGGTTGCGGTTGGTGCGCGGCATGCGCGCCTGGATCGGGTTTCGCCATACCGGCATTGAATACGAGCGCAAGGAGCGCAAGGGAGGGGTTACGTCAAATCCAAGTTTTGCAAAAAATTTCTGGTGGGCTAAGAAGTTTATTTTTTCGTTCTCGCAAGCGCCGTTTGATTTTATAACACGCGTTGCCGTTTGGCTCGCGGTGCTTTTGCCATTTGTAGTTGCCACATTGCTTATACTCGCGTTTTTAGAGACCATTTCTTGGTTTGCTGCACTTGTCTCTTCGGCGGCCGCGTGCGTGCTGGTGCTCCAGACAGTCGCATTGTCATTTTTGGGCGAGTCGGTCAGTATTATGTTTGATGAAGTAAAACAACGCCCGAAGTATGTTATTGAAGAGAAAATCAATCTCTAAGCTCTTACAGGAGTTGCTCTTTTTCTTGGATCATTGATAATATATATGATAGATGTGAGGGGATCACATTTAAAAAGGTCGCGAGAAAAAGATGATCATATTAATTAAAAATAACCCCCCACTATGTTAATTTCAAAATATCTCTATAATGCAAAGAACATCTATCTGGGTATAGTATCCCTTGTATTGATCGCGATAGCTATTAACTTGGCGTTTGCGAATACCACAAATCAAATAGTACCTACTTCTGATGGAGCGTACCGTGAATGGAATCCCACCAGTGGTACTGTTCACCGCTACATGATAGACGAGACGCCTTGTAATGGTACGACGGATTATAATTGGACAACCACTGTAGGAAAGCGGGATTCATATGGAGTAAGTCTTTATAGTGTTCCGAATGGTTCTCTCATTACCGCAATCGAAATAGCTCCCTGTGCCTCGCGCAACAACACAGGGGGAGGATCTTCGGTGATGAATGTATTTTATAGGTATAACGGCGTAGATAGCTCCAATTTAGGAAATTATTCGTTGACTGGTATTACTCCAGCCGAGCTTACACCGGTAAGTTTTGGAGGGCTCTCACTTGTGAAAAGCGCGTCGAGCGCGCTTCAAATAGGCGCAGTGCTTACTTCCGGCAATAAAGGAGCGCGCTTGAGCCGTATCGCGGCGACCATTACCTATACGCCATTAAGCGCGCCATCAAATATTGATGCGGTAAACACATCGAGTACACAAAATGATTTAAGTTGGGCAGATAATTCATCCATAGAAGATGGTTTCAGGGTTGAGCGAAGTCTTAATGGCCAATTCGGACCCTTTACGGAAATTGCTTCTACGTCTGCCGGTGTGATCTCCTACAGTGATAGCGGTCTTGTGGCAGATCAAACGTATTATTATCGTGTGCGTGCCTATAATGTAGGTGGATTTTCCTCTTATTCCAATACAGATTATGCGATAACGGCTACAGTATTTCCCAGCGATCCAACTGATCTTGCCGGAACCGCGTCTTCTACATCTACACATCTCAACTGGATGGACACTTCATCGAATGAAGAAGGGTTCTCGATAGAGCGAAGCGTTGATGGTACAAATTTTTCAGTAGTTGCCTCAACAATGCCCAATGCTGTATCTCATGAAGATACGAATCTTTCATCCGGAACGTATTATTATCGTATCAACGCATTTAATACGGTCGGCTACTCTGGATACGCAAACACTGTAAGTGTCACGGTGCCATAAGTATGTAGATAGTGGTATGCAAAAACAGCCCTATATTGGCGCTTCAGACGCTAGCTCTTTCTTTTTTAGGAGAGTCGGTCAGTATTATGTTTGATGAGGTAAAACAGCGCCCGAAGTATGTGATTGAAGAAAAAATAAATTTGTAGTTTGGGCATTGTAGGCAAATATGAGCTATCAAGCAAGTAAATTTATGTTATCCACACGCATGTTGACATCTTTATGGTACATGTACTATTGTACGGGTATACACGCCCCAGCCAGCCGTAAGGTCCGCTGGGGTTTTCTGTTGTTATCTTGATATGGTAGCATTTGACTATAAGATTTATATTGTGGAGAGGTGTGTAAATTGCAATCAATTGATTAAAAAGCAGAAAAAAGAAACTCTGCTTTTTATAGACGGAGAAAATTTTAAACATAAAATAAGCAATGTTTATACAGAACACAGAAAACAAAAACCGGAATGGCATACATATAATTTTAAGGGATTACTCGATAATGTTTTAACAGGCTTCGATAGAGATAGGACAATTTTTTATTTTGCGAAAATAAAAGAGCACTCGGAAACTAAGGAGAAATCAAGACAATTGATTGAAGCGCAACGCTTATTAAAAACAAGTTTAGAGCGCCAAGGATTTACAATTGTTCTTGCGGGAGGGGTGCGGGGGCAACGAGAGGGAAATTCATCGAATTCAGTTGTTGTTTTTAGAGAAAAAGGTGTAGACGTGCGAATGGGTGTTGATATGGTTTCTTCGGCTTGTGATGAAAGGGCATCAACTATTATACTCGGGAGTTCCGATTCAGATTTGCAGCCAGCCGTGAAGGAAACCTCTAAGCGGGGAGTAGGATGTGTGTATCTAGGTTTCGAAACCAATCCAAATAAGGGGCTGTCTTTTACTTGTAAACGGACGATTCTTATTCGAGATTCTGAAGTTTTAGAATTTGGTTAGCAATTACACCCCGATATTTCGCGGCGCAGGTTCCTTGCCCCCTAATGAAGAAAAGCGAATGAAAATTTGTATTCCTGTGCTATCTTCCCTCCCGGGAGAGAATCACCCAGATTGTCTTTAGCGCAATGTTGAGGTCGAGGGCAATCGATCTGTTTTTTATATAATAGAGGTCGTATTGTAGTTTTTGCATGGCATCTTCCACGGATGCGCCATAAGGAAAGTTAATCTGCGCCCAACCGGAAAGCCCCGGCCGCACCAAGTGCCGGATGTCATAAAATGGCAGTTCACTTTTTAGCATCTCGATAAATTCCGGCCGCTCCGGGCGCGGCCCGATAAAACTCATCTCCCCGTTGAATATATTGATAAGCTGCGGTAGCTCATCAAAACGTGTTTTTCTCAAAAAAGAGCCTACGCGTGTGATTCGTATGTCATGTTCCTGTGCCCATTGCGCGTTTCCTATCTCCTCGGCTAAGCCATTGGGGCCAGAAACTATCATGGAGCGAAATTTATACAAAGTAAATGGGACGCCATTTTTGCCAATGCGTCGTTGATGTATAAGAACAGGACCGCGTGTTTCAAGTTTGATAGCTAGAGCTATAAGAGGCGCAAAAAACAAGGCGGAGATACCGATAAAAAACGAAAAAACAATATCATAACTGCGTTTTATTGTTTCGAATATGCGTTTTTCACGTTCGCTTACGTTTTCCAGGAACCAAACCTCCGAAATGAGCGAGACGGGAATTTTGCCGGTCATGGTTTCGTAAAATGTCGGGAAGTCTATAAATCGGATGCCGAGCGGGAGCGCGTTGTACAACATGCGCACGAATGTTTTGTTGGAGTGGATATCTTTTGACGTGACAACCAAAGATACATTTTCTTTTTTAAGCATGTCGGAGATGGCATTGGTAAAGGGCAGTATGGTGATACCGGGTGGAGAAATTGTATTGCTCCCTTCTGTTTCAACCAGCGTGACTACCCGGTAGCCGAGATGGAGGTTTTGCATGAGTGTTCGCGCGAGAGAAACTACTTCTTCGGAGATGCCAAAAAATAATACGCTCGTTTTTGATGTATTGCGTAAAATATAGCTTGCCAGCATGCGCCAGCCGATGATAAGTCCTACGGAAAGCGCGATGTGTATGAGAAGGTTGGTTTTTGGCGTAATGACAAACGCGGGGATCAGATAAAATAGTATGACGGCCGTAATGCCTGCCGCAGTGATGGTTCGCAAAATCCGTTCTTTCACCATACGATCAGCGTTCCAGACGCTTTCTTGATACAAACCCGCGATAAAAAATATAAGCAGCCAGACAGCGAATATGACAGCAAAAGGCAGTTTATGTATTTCCCACGGTTCGGCAAGATGCGTTTGGTATCGGATAAGCAATGTAATGCCGAGTGCGATGTAGAGTGCGATGGCATCACCGCAGGCAAGCAGAATGGTTGAATAGGCACGTTTCTTTTGCATACCGCGTATACTACGTGTTTTGTAAAACCTTTACAAGAGAGATCTTTTGTGCCGTTTTGGTTTTTTTATTATTTTCCAAACATGTTATAGTAATTACCATGACTAGTTCCGTTACGGAAAAGTTGCTCATGTGGTGCGTGCGCATCGGCATTTGGATGCTGTTGCTTACGCCCATAATTGTAGCGCCCACGTGGTTTTTTCCGTATATAACGGGAAAAAACTTTTTCTTTCGTATTATCACGGAGGTAACGTTTGGATTTTGGTTGGCGCTGATTGTGGTGGGGCCACGGTTTCGGCCCCGGCGTGGGTTTGTGCTTTGGTCGCTTGGCGCGTTTTTAGGTATTTTGACACTTACTACGATATTTGGGGCGGATCCTTACAACAGCTTCTGGTCAAATTATGAACGGATGGAAGGTTTTGTTACGTATGTGCATCTTGCGGCATTATTCCTTATGGCATCAAGCGTATTTCGCACGGTGGATGACTGGCGACTCACGCTTCATATCTCGGTTGGGGTGAGCATACTTATTGCCGGATACGGCCTTTTAGAACTTTTTAGCATCGTGCAAATACTGGGTTCTGCAGCAGGGGAAAGTGGTATCGGTATATTCTCTCGCCTTGGCAACTCGATTTACCTGGCGGCGTATCTGTTGTTTCATTTTTTTATTTTAGGGTTTCTTTTTTTCACTACGAAGAATATCTTGTGGCGCGCGGTATATGCCGCCGTTGGTATTTTTGAGTTTTATATTTTTATCCACACCGGCACACGCGGCGCGTTTATCGGCCTTATGTTGGGGCTTGTCGCTTCACTCCTTGCTTTAGTTATTTTTTCTTTGCGAGACAATAAGAAGCTTGCTCTCTCTATGGGCGCTCTATTGCTTGCGGGCGCTGCGGTAGTTGCCGGTTTTTTTATGGTGCGCGATAGCGTGTTTGTGCGGCAGTATCCGCTGCTGGAGCGTTTTTCGGATATACGTCTTACGTCTGCAACCGCGACGTCGCGCTTTATGATATGGGGCATCGCGTGGGAAGCGTTTAAGGAACGTCCGGTTCTTGGTTGGGGTCCCGGTAATTTTATTATTCCCTACGCGAAATATTATAATCCGAATTTGTTTGGCAACGAGCCCTGGTTTGACCGCGTGCATAATATGCATTTTGAGTGGCTCGTTGCCGGCGGCATTGCGGGTTTTCTTGCGTATCTTTTTGTTGTATGTTCGAGTATTGCTGTTTTATGGCGTCTTTGGCGGCGGCGAATTTTAAGCGCTGCGGCTGCTGCAGTGTTGGTCGGGTTTTTGGTCGCGTATCTCGGCCAAAACACGTTTGTGTTTGATACCGTCATTTCGTACCTCTTTATCATAGTTTTGTTTGCTTTGTTGCAGAGTTTGGATACCGCAAGCACGGCAGAAAAAAATACCCGTTCGCTTATGCCATCAAATCAGGCGTTTTTTCTTGCGCCCGCGTTTGTGGTGCTCGGCATTATTTTGGCCGCTACCATCCATATAAAACCGATGCGGGTTGCCGGTGGTATTATCGACATGCTCAATAGTGTCTCGCAAGGGCGGACCATTGTGGATCTTACCGGCCAGCTCGACAATTTGGTGATCCAGGGTACCTTTGGCACGTCAGAGACGCGGGAACGGTTTGCTGATTTTCTGTTTAGCGCAGTTCGCCAGCAGAGTAAAGTATCGGCCTCGGATCTTCAGTTTCTTCTGACGCGCGGCATTGATGAGATACGAAAAGAATCAGAGCGGCATCCGCAGAATGCAAAGACCAGCATAACATTGGCGAAGCTATTGCAGCTTCGATTTGCGGTTACGGGAAGTACAGCTGACCGCGATGAGTCAATCGCGCTATACCAAAAAATAGTACAGCAGGCGCCAGGTTACCCGTCTGCCTACATCGGATTGGCGGAAGTATATCTTACAGCGGGGGACGCGAAACAAGCCGCGATAACTATGGATACTATGTATCAGCAGATAACGCGTCCCACGCCTTTTGTCTATACTGTTCTTTCGGTGAGCGTTCTTGCTGGTGAGTATGCGAAAGCCGCGGACCAAGCCGAACGGTATATAGCTCTCGGTAACACGCCTGCCTATCCGCAAAAATCCTATTTTGATAGCACTGATATAGATAGCGTTCTTAATCGCGTACGCAGTACGGAACATACTGCGGATACAGAACGTTTTCTAGAAGTTATTTTCAATTATCAAAAAGCCTCGCCGCTTCTTTTCATAACGCTCGCTGAAGTAAAAGCTGAACTAGGAAAATTTAGTGAAGCGCGTCACATTGCGCTTGAGCTTTTGGAGCGTGATAAGAGTTATCAAAGCAAGGTTGAGGAATTTCTTAGTTTATTGCCAAAAGAGTAGACTGATGTTAGATGGTGGTACCGCATGTTTTTACACAAGGTACAACTAATGGTAATCATCGCAAGTATGGTTCTGATACCGCTTGTATATTGGCACGGCGTGTTTTTTCCACACACATTCATTAAAACGGTAACATTGTATACACTGGTGGAGCTTGCGGTATTCGGTTGGCTGCTCCTTATGCTGTTTCGGGAAGAATACCGTCTTCGTTTTTCTCCCCTTACAGCCGCAATTGCGGGTTTTCTTTTTATCAGTTCCCTTGCGGCATTTTTTGGCGTTGATGGTTCCAAGAGTGTCTGGTCAGATTACGAACGAATGTTCGGCATCGTGACATGGTTTCATCTCGGCGCGTTTTTTCTTGTTCTTTCAAGCATTGTTCGCAAAAAGCGCGATTGGGATTTGTTGTTTGGCGCCGTTGTCGGGACGGCTGCTTTTGTCGGATTGATTGCCATTTGGCAGGGATTTACAAGCGACGATTTGAGTATCTCAACCATCGGAAATGCGGCGTATCTTTCGTCGTATCTTGTCCCCGCGTTTTTTCTTGCTCTGTTTTTAGTGATTCGGGAAGGACATGCTTCTTTATGGGCGTGGCTCTACGGGATATGCGCGATTGTAATTGTGCTTGCTCTTCCATTTACCGAAGCGCGGGCCGGTGTTGTGGGACTGGGAGCAGGGATATTCATAAGCTTGATGTTGTTTTTGTTTTGGGGAGATCGGCAAGGAACAAGTTTTTCAATAGCGCATGCAACACTCAAACGCGCGGCGTACGGCATACTTGCTGTTGGTGTCGCAAGTGCGGCGGTACTGCTTTTTGCTCCCGAATTTTCAAAAACATTCTTACCTGAACCGTTGCACAGCTTGTTTGATTTTAATGTGCAGGAACGCACGGCATCGGGCCGGTTTTTGGTGTGGCGTGTCGCGTGGGAGGGGTGGAAAGAACGGCCCTTGGCAGGGTGGGGGCCGGAAAATTTCAATATTCTTTTTAATGAAAAGTATGACCCAGAGTTGTATCGGTTTGAGCCGTGGTTTGACCGCGCGCACAATTTTGTGTTTGATATCGGCTCTACATCTGGCTTTGCGGGATTGCTTGCCTATATCGGCATGTTCGGTACTGCTTTCTTTATGGCAGTGCGCCAGTGGAGGAGTAACACGATGCCGCTGTATACATTTGCCATGGTGTGTTCGGTTCTTGGCGCGCATCTTACACAAAATCTGTTTACGTTTGATACCCTGTCTTCCTTTCTTCTTGTCTGTTTTGTATTTGGGTATGTAGCGGCGCATTATGCGCATAATTCTCCCTCGCATCCGGCGCGTGTTGGCTTTGGCACGCAAAAAAAAGGCCGCGCGGTTTTCGCCGCGGGATTGGGTGCTGTTATACTGGCAGCAGTGTGGTATATGGCTGTAGCAAAGCCGGTTTTTGCAAACGTCGCGGCGCATCAAGGGTGGGAACTCTTACGCACGGGCGGCGGGGATGATGCCGCGATGGCGCAATTTGAAAAAAGCATATCGTATAACACACCCTATTCGAATGACGCGCGGCGATTTGCCGCGGAGTATGTCTTTGAATTTCTCAAACAGGGCGGTAGCCGCCCTGACGCATCACTGCGCCGTCTTACAGAATACGCGATAGAGAAAATGAGTGAGAGTATTGCCGATGAGCCGAAAAATGTAAAGTGGGTTATGTACCGGGGGGAATTATATAGCATCATGGCCCAAAAATTTGATAGCGCGTTTGCGGTGCGGGCGTATGAAGATTTTTCCCGCGCGCGCGCTATGTCGCCCGGGAGACCGCACGTGTATCTTCAATTGGCGCAGGTCTTCAAGATGCAAGGCGATATGGATGCCGCCTGGCGCGCTATTGATTACGTAATTGATGCGATTCCCGATTTTGTATTCGGGCACCTTAACGCGGCTGTATTGGCAATAGAAACAAATAATGGTATACGTGAAAAGCAGGAGGTTACATGGCTTCTTGAGAACGAGGAGCTTGATAACAGTGCGATACGGGACGCGTATTTCAAAAAAGAACGATATGGGGAAGCATTAGCGGTTCAAGAAGACATAGTGGCACAGTATGAACGTGGGGCATACGCGCCCGCGTCTCGAGCGGTTGAATACGCGCGTCTTGCCGCACTCTATCAGCTTGCCGGGGATATTGAAAAAGCGCGGGTGGCGGTTTTGACGGTTTTGAAGCTTGATCCAGCGCGAAAAAGCGAAGTGGAAGCGTTTCTTAAAACCTTGGCACACTAATAAGCGTTATACATCATATGAGTACGGAAAAAATTACCATTGGCGTTGTGGGTGTGGGTATGGTGGGAAGCCAGCTCGCGCGTTATTTTAAAGAGGCGCGCGGCTATCGGAGAGGCAAGGATTTATTTCTATACGATAAAGATCCAAAAAAACGGATGCAGGATGACGTGAACAAAGCGAGCATTATTTTTTTGTGCGTGCCAACACCGCCCACCGGCACGGGAGGCGCATGTGATACGTCTGCGATTGATGCCGTGATGAAGACACTCACGAGTGAAAAGACCGTTGTGGTGAAGTCCACCGTGCCGCCGGGCACTACGGAGCGCCTGCAAAAAGCGTACCCCCATCATGTGCTTTTTAATCCGGAGTTTCTTACGGAATCGCGCGCGTGGGAAGACATGCTGCGTCCCGACCGCCAAGTGGTGGGCTACACCAACAACTCAAAAGATCACGCTTCGATGGTTCTCAACCTGTTGCCGAAAGCCTTTTTTGCCTCACCCGGTACGCAGGGCACATATAATTTTATACGCATAAACGCCACGGAAGCTGAAATGGGAAAGTACGCTGGAAACGTGTTTGGAGCGCTTAAGGTAACGTACGCAAACATTCTTGCGGATTTGTGCGAGGCAGTCGGCCAACATATTAAGAAAGAGAACATCTCGTCGCCCGTGGAATATGAGCATGTGCGTATGATGCTCGCGCATGACCACCGTATCGGCGACGCATGGCTCAACGTGGAACACAACTTGTATCGAGGATTCGGCGGCGCGTGTTTCCCCAAGGACGTAAGCGCGCTGCGGATGCAGGCGCGTACATTGCTCAAAAAGATTCCGCGTGGCGCTATGCTGCGCAAGCGATTTGAGAAAGCGGTAAAGTTGCTCGATGCCGTATGGGAATATAATGAGACATTGCTCGCGTCCCAAGGACTTACCGTAGAAGATGTAAGTGTTCACGATCGGGAGTGGATTTCAAAAAAGCTATCCGCCAGAGGTGTGCTCCCGAGGCGCATCAGCCTCAGGCTGGGATCTGCCTCCGGCAGAAAAACAAAAACGAAAATAATATGAAAACAAAAGTTATTGTAACCGGTGGAGCTGGTTTTATTGGCTCGCATGTTGTCGATGCGTTAGTTGCCCAGGGGTGCGAGGTGCATGTGATTGATGACTTTTCAACCGGGAAGGAGGAAAATCTTAACCCTAAAGGGATTTTCCATCATGCGGACATTCGTAACTTTAAGGCTATCGCGCCGCTATTCAAAAACGCAGCCTATGTGTTTCATGTGGCCGCTAACGCGCGGATACAGCCTTCCATTATTGACCCCATTTCTTCGAATGAAAGCAACATAACAGGCACTCTCAATGTGCTTGTTGCTTCAAGGGACGCAAAAGTAAAAAAAGTAATATATTCCGCGTCGTCATCAGCGTATGGCACGCAAAAAATTATGCCGCTTCGCGAAGATATGGTCCCCAACCCCAAAAATCCTTATGCCATACAAAAATGGGTCGGTGAGATTTATTGTAAAAATTTCAGTGATTTATATAACGTGCCTACTGTTTCTTTGCGGTATTTTAACGTATACGGCTCCCGTCAGCTGGCCGAAGGCGCGTATGCGACGGTTATTGGTATTTTTCTCCGGGAACGCAAAGCCAGCAGGCCCATGCCCATTGTAAAAGATGGTCGCGTCAAGCGGCGGGATTATACGCATGTTTCAGATATTGTTCGCGGGAATATGCTTGCGATGAAAAGCAAACATGTTGGCAGAGGAGAAGTTATAAATTTCGGCACGGGCGCAAACTATTCGGTCGTGGAAGTTGCAAAGTATATTGGCGGTCCGATTATGTTTATTCCTAAGCGGCTGGGAGAGGCCAAAGAGACACTGGCAGATAACAAAAAAGCAAAACGATTGCTCGGATGGAAGCCACTTGTGCGGTTTGAAGATGGCATAGCTGACTTAAAAAAGTTGCACAACCTTTCATAACTTATGCACAGAAATGATTGACTTTTCCTTGAATATCTAGTATACTTGTTTTATTGGGTGTTAAATTGCCAATTTACATCGCACAAAATCCCGCGCAAGCGGGATTTTGTGTGCGCGGCGCAATTTGATATACTACATATGGGACCGGCGGCAGCACCCATATTTTGATGTAGATTGGGGTTTGTTTTTCCGCTGGTTCCATCAAAAAATCCCTTCGGGCGGGATTTTTTGTTTAGTATTTGATACTATGCGCTCATGATTGAAGTACGAGAGAATGTGTCGCTAGCACCCTATACATATATAAAAGTGGGAGGACCCGCGCGATTTTTTGTTGAAGTCAAAACAGAAAAAGAATTGCGGGAAGCCATTGTGTGGACCGATAAAAAAAATACGCCCATGGTGGTGTTAGGCGCGGGTTCAAATGTTCTTGTTGCTGATGCCGGTTTCGACGGACTCGTCATTCGTATGGGGATCAATACTATTTCCATCGAAGAAAATGTCATGTGCGTTGGTGCGGGTGTTTCCATGGCGCAAGCGGCAACGGAAGCTTTGAAACAAAATCTGTCCGGTTTTGAATGGGCGGCGGGTATTCCCGGCACTATCGGCGGCTCGGTATACGGAAATGCTGGGTGTTTTGGCGGAGAGATGCAGCAAGTACTCGAACGCGTTCGAGTACTTGAGTGCAAAGTGCAAAGTGCAAAGTGCAAAATTGTTGAATTTCAAAATACAGATTGTAAATTTTGGTATCGAGAAAGTGTTTTTAAAAAACATAAAGATTGGATAATTTTGGGGGCAACGCTTAAGCTCAAGAAGATTTCTGACGAAGAAAAAAAAGAAAAACAGGCGTGGATTAAAACTATGATGCAGGAACGCGTGGCAGAACAGGCAATCGGCGAGCGGACAATGGGTAGTACATTCAAAAGCATTTCTATTACAGATAAAACTCTTCAAAAAATTACACAATACGACAAGCGGTTCCGGAAGCCCACAAACACATGCTGGGTATTTGAAAACCGTGCGGGCATGATGTCGGCCGGGTTTCTCATTGAACAGGCAGGGCTTAAGGAAAAAAAGATCGGGGGCGTCACGGTTTCTACAAAGCACGCGAATTTTCTGGTAACCGACGCATCGGCAACCGCGGAACATGTTATTATGCTCATCGCGCTCATAAAAGAGCGCGTGCACAGAATGTTCGGCGTCATGCTTGAAGAGGAAATACAATATATTGGTTTTGATTAATCAACGAATAACGAATCTGTTTCGAATTTGCGAATAAAATTTTTTAATTCATTGATGTTTATCCACACCTTTTGCCTAAAAATTATTTTTTAGTAATTTTTTTATGCGATAATAGAAATAGATTTCAAAAAAGTATTTTATTTTTGAAATTATGAAATTTTTTAAAAGGTCGATTAACGCATGATTTAGATTTTTATATTCATGGCAAAAAAGAAAGCAGCAAAGAAGAAAGCAAAGAGACGCCGCTAGTCTTCTTATTTCCCCCGACGTATGTCGGGGGATTTTCTTTTTGTGCAGGCCATGGTATATTTTTTTCATGATAACAACACTCAAGACAAAAAATATCTCTCTTTCGGAGACCATGAATATCTCTATTGAAGAGAAAATTGCAAAACAGGTGGTAAAAGCACTGGGCGCCATGGATGAGCCGGCCGCGTCTCTTAAGATTGAGGTGGGACGTGCATCGCGCCATCACCGAAAAGGCGCGGTGTGGCAGGCGGATGCCACTTTGGAGTGGGGTAAGGAAACACTCCGCGCTGAGACGGCAGGTGAGACCTTTCAGGAAGCGGTTGATATATTGGAAGAAGAGTTGGTGCGGGCAGTAAAAACGTTTAAAGGCAAACGGGTTGCGGCCGCGCGCAGGGGGGCGCGCCGCGCGAAGAAAAATGCCACCATTGCCAAAGCTGCCCGGTTTTATCGCAAAGGCCGGATTCGAGAGGAAGGAAGATAACTATGAAACAAAAAACCACGAAACAACTGTGGAAGCTGGGGAACCGTGATGTAGGTACCGAGACGTTTGATGTGAACAAAAACGGCGAGCTCGTTATTCGGGAGGGACACTACCAATATAATGTATATGATCTTGTGCGGAAGTTCGGCTCGTCGCTTGAAATTTTTATGCCATTCGTCATTGAAGAGCGACTGAATAAGCTCGTGGAGGTTTTCGTCCAGCATATAAAACAGTTGGGCTACAAAGGAAAGTTTTTTTATCACTATCCCTTGAAAGTGAATCAGAACAAAGAAGCTGTATTGCCGCTTGTTTCGGAAGGTGCGCATTTGGAAGTTGGGTCGGTGAATGAGCTTACGTTGGTACGAAAACTCTGGGAAGGGGATGCGGTTCATCATAACATTCGTGTACTTTGCAACGGGCCTAAAACGCGTTCGTATGTAGACCTTATTTTTCAAATGCAGGCAAGCCAGTTGCGGATCCTGCCTATTATTGAAGATTTGCAAGAGCTCGATTTATTTAAAGAATTCCGTGGTGATATCGGTATTCGCATTAATCTCGAAACAAAAGTGAAATCCCATTGGGATAAAAAAGCCGATCGGTTTGGTTTAACGGCGCAGGAGTTGCTCGATCTGGGAAAAATCCGTAATTTGAAAATTCTGCATTATCACATTGGCTCGCAAATCGAAGTGGGAAAAGATATTATTCGCGCGTTGAAAGAGGCGTTCGGGGTGTATAAAAAACTGCGTGCGGTGCATCCCGCTCTTGATACGATAGACATGGGCGGTGGGTTCGCGATTCCGTACGGC
>VMFT01000010.1 GCA_007376195.1 Parcubacteria group bacterium Gr01-1014_29
AGAAGGAAGGTGGTTTCAGTTATCACTGATGGAGCAGTTGGGCAACATTGGCAGTGAGGTGGGGAGAGCTGCTCGCGCAGAGGACAAAGATACACAGCGTTTTGATAATGCAGTTGAGCGAGCGTTAGATCTTTTCGACTTAACACTGGAAGATAAACGCTGGAGAGGCCGCTTGCGGGAAATTAACCGCGCCCGCGAAGTATTTTGCGACGCGGTGTATGGAGGAAAAGAATATGGTTCATCACTCGCTGATTTAGACAAGTATTTTATGCAATTTGCGTTTGCGGCGAGAAGTAAGTGACCGTTAAAATGAAAAGAGACTCGTTGTGCTTACGAGTCTCAAATGAGGTTGGTGCGCATTGCTGCGCGGGGGTACTAGGAAGGTTTTGGTTTCTTGGAACGGCGTATAGACTTCAGGGCTTTTAGCTCGATCTCGCGGATACGCTTGCGGGTTGCCTCAAACCTTCGCCCTATCTCCTGCACGTCAACCTCCTCCTGGATGCCGAACCGCATCGCGAAAATTTCTTGTTCGCGTGGTGTTAGAGTTGCCAGAACCTTCTCGACGAGCTCCTCTAGTTCTTGGTCGGTTAAAGAGCCAATAGTTTTCTCTGCCATAAGACCTCCTTTCTTGCAACTTTACCTAAGAGCTTCACTTTTCCGCTAGAGAACCGGTGAGCATCTGTTCAACAGAAGCTACCTTTATTTTTCGTTACAATCTAGCGAGCATAAACGATCCATTTTCCTCTCTGGTGGTCGCTTCGTTCAGCAAAGGGGATGCATTGTAAACACATATTGAAGAGTGGAACAAGACTGCGTGCCGTCTCCTCCCTCCCTTCGACTGCCAAGCCAATAAAGAACTCAAGTGAGTACGGAATCGCAAAGAAAACGTACTCGTGAGGAACCGTCTTCGCTATCGTGTACGCCAGCGGGCGCGTAAACGTATCCCAAAGAGGGGAGCGAATCTCTTTCTTATAGCGATTCGTGGTCGTATCGAGGAGTCGTTGATGATAAAGTTTCGCCCACAATTTCTCATCGAGGGTTGTCCGGGGTACTGTTCTATTCCAAGTGGGATCAACCACCTCAATCCCCCTGATCCCTGATCCAAAAGCATACTGAATTGCAGTGTGAACCTCCTTTTTACTCACTTTGTTTGCAGTAACCAATGGGTATTCACCCATTGATATCCGGTTAAGAAAAGGTTGGATTGTCTCTAGCACCCAAATGAGTCTAGAGGGCGGCAACTTCGCTTCAAGGAACTTCTTCATTTATCCCTCCTGTATTCCAACGAAGTTTAACCATCTTTTTTCTCCTTTTGTTGTTAAATTGCGCTCTTTTTATCTCGCACGCATTATACAAGAAATTTATAAAGTTGTCAAATATACACATATCTTTAAATATATTGTTTATAAAAAGTAATTGTATTATAGTTATTAATATGATATATAAGATATATATCATTTAGTGTACACCATGGAAATTAAGGATGAATTAAAGAAAGTGGGCTTAACAGGACAAGAGATAGCTGTTTATCTTTATCTATTAGAACAGGGAGTTTCGAGTCCTCCGCAAATTGCAAAAGGCACCGGTATTTTGCGGCCAAATACATATGGCACTATTCGTGATCTGGAAGATAAGGGTTTGGTGGAGCATCAAGAGAAGGGCAGGCGTCTTCTCTACATGGCGAGGGATCCTTCAGCCATCCTTGCCAATTTAGAAACGCGGCGTGATGTAATTTCCCGGATTCTCCCGGATTTGCGGTCGTTATACAAGGCAACAAAAAACAAACCGACGATACGGTTTTACTATGGTCTTGAGGAGATTAAAAGTATTTTTGGCAGGATTGAAGGAGCGAAAGACCTGCTTTTTGTCATATCTACTGATAAACTTTTCGAGGCATACCCAACCTTCTTCGAACGTTTCCGGCGATCCATCGTCAGCCAGCAGATTTTTGTGCGAGATGTTCTTACGCAGCGCTCTAGCGTGACTGTCGCGAGAAAAACGAAAGAAGTCATGAAAGGATATTATGATTTTCGGCTTTTCCCAAAAAAGTATGAAGACTTACCAACTACTATTCGCATGTGGAATGATAACGTGGCTTTTGTTATTCTGGATGATCCGGAGCTCGGTATTGTAATCACCAGCAAGGCGCTGGGGGCTACCTTCCGGGTAATGTTTGAGGCTATGTGGGAGGCCGGAGAGAAAGTTTAATGTAATATGAATGACGAAAAACACCTTATTGCTGATATGCCGCAGAAAACTATCATTGTTGTAGGGGGAAAAATTCTTCTTGTTCGCAATAAGGCACTTGCATAGATTATAATAATATTATAATATACCGACATGACTCAAAAGCTGTTACAAATAGGCTCGTCCGCGGGAGTTACTATTCCAAAGAAGTATCTTAAGGAGTACGGTCTTAAAGTTGGGGATGAAGTAGAGATTTCTATTAAACCCGCCCGCAAGGTTAAAAAGGAGTTGCTCGATTGGACTGACGAATTTATAAAGAAGTACCGCCCCGCACTGGAGGCATTAGCAAAAAAGTAACATAGATTCCGTGAAGTATCTTGAAGCGGAAGACATTTTAGTTATTCACGCTCGAATTATTGACGCGACAGGCGGATCTCATGGCGTACGCGATATAAATGGCGTCAAGTCCATTGCAGAGCGGCCTCGTATGAAATTCGGCGGCAAGGATTTGTATCCAACAATTTTTCACAAAGCAGCAGCATATTTTGAATCTACTGCCTTTTTTCACCTATTTATAGATGGAAATAAACGTACTGCAATTACACTCGCAGCCCGCTTTCTCTATTTGAATGGTTATGTGCTCGATGTTCCAAATTCTGCGATGGAAAAATTTGTTTTAGATGCCGTTGTGGAAAAATATGAATTGAAGAAAGTTGCCGATTGGTTCAAAAAAAATTCAAAGAAATCAAAAAAATAATCCCCAACGATGTGCACTCGTTGGGGTTCTTATGGAAACGGGTGCACGGAGTTACTGAAATAAGCGACGGAGCTTATCATAGAAATTTTCGCGCGTATGTCCGAAGTGGACGATAACGAGCTTTTGGTTTTGTTCAACGGTGTAGGCAAGTCGATAATCCACATTACCTGATTTGAAATGGAATGAGTAGAGGAAATGCAAAGAACCGGAAAGTTTTTCTCCCGCATAAGGATTCATTTCCAGAACGGAGGCCGCTTTAAGGAGATCTTTTCGAACTCCGTATGGTAATTTCTTGAGAGAACGCTTACCAGAAGGAGTAACAACCAGCTTATACATGCGGCTTATTTTAGGATCTTATTGAGCGGTTCCAGTTTTCCTCTTACTGCTTCATCCAGACTTTGCGCGAGGTGGTCCATGAGATGTTTATCCATGAGAATGCTTAGTGTTTCTTCGTCCGCAGGCGATAGTAATGGCTGAAGAGTCTTTAACTTGATTACGGCATTACGCGCCTCCTCAAATGTTTTAAGCTCCGCGCCAAAAGTTTTTTGTTTTATTGGAGATTTTATCGTCATATATAAACAAAGTAGCATGCTTGGACGCAAAAGACAAGTTTAGAAAACAAAATAAAAACCCCCAACGATGTGTTCACCCCGTAGCGTGCTGTGCTCTGGTACGGGGCAATCGTTGGGGTTCCTGCATAAGTGTTTTGCAGGGTTTGTAGGAAGTTTGACTTCCCAAGGTGCTATGCGGGTTTTTTCATGCCGTCCCGCTTCGGCTTTGGAGGAGGGTTCTCCCACTCATCAATGCGCTTTTTCCAGTAGGGAAGATCGAGGTCTTCCCAAGCAACCAAGGTTGCGCTGTCAAAACACATTTCCCGAAGCGCCCTGTCGGACGGGAAATATGTGTACCATGTATGTCCTCTTCTTCCATCTCTTTCCCAAAGAACCAATACTTTGTCTTGTTTCATTTTCTCCTCCTTTGCCTCGCCATAGTCGAGTCTGACTCGACGTCGGCGGGCTGTTATTTTGTTTTCAATTCTGCCATAAGTATAGCATAGAAATACTATATTGTCAATATATATTGATGATGAAAGTATGATAATATATTGCTATAAAATAAGCTGATTTTATATAAATATCAAAAATGTTTGACGACTCATGTTATACACAGGAAAAAGAGTTTCGCTGTTGACTGGTTAAACATGAAATTTTAAGCTAAAAGCAAATATAATTTTTATACTATATGATAAAAAAACTAAATTTGATATTAGTGCAAAAAACCCTTATTGAAAAGGGATTTTCCGTATTCACCCCGCAGGAATTTATAAGGCTTTTTGATGTGTCTCCCTATGCTGCACAAAAGTTTATCCATACGTATACAGAGAAGAATTTTTTCACGAAACTCCGCAATGGTCTTTATGCGTTGGAAGGGAAACGACCACCTGTCTTTTTTATTGCCAATAAACTATACCGACCAAGTTACATATCGCTTGAGACAGCGCTTTCTCATTACAGTATTATTCCAGAAGTTGTATATAGTATAACGTCTGTAACCCCAAAACCTACGCAGGAATTCAGCGCGCTCGACAAGTCATATACGTATACCCGTATTAAGCAATCCGCATTCCAAGGGTATACTGCAAAAAAAGAGAGCGATCATACATATCTTATTGCCGAGCCAGAAAAAGCACTTGCTGATTATCTGTATCTTGTCTCTTTGGGGAAAAAGTCATGGAACGATCGTTTTTATACCAAAGATATTTCGAAAGAAAAAATACATGCGTACGGCACATTATTTCAAAGGAAGAATTTACAAGAACTTATTGACCGTCTATGATTTCACGAACAACCATTCAACAATTAACACAGCGCTTTCAAACAGATGAGAATACAATCATGCGGGAGTATTTTCAACATATCTTTTTGTCATATTTCTACCAAACAAAAGAAGCGGCGGACATTTATTTTAAAGGCGGCACGGCGCTTCGTCTTATTTACCAAAGCCCGCGTTTTTCGGAGGATTTAGATTTTAGCGCAACGATGCACACCATCACGCCTATTGAGAGTGCTATTCTTGCGACCATTGAACAGTTGAACAAGAATGGAATTACAACCGAGATAGAAGAGTCCACGCCCACAATCGGCGGATACATTGGCATAATGAGGCTTGGCGCTTATGAGACAATCATAGTAATGCATCTTGAAGTTTCATTACGTAAGGGAAAGAAAATAGGAGAACCGGTAATTGTCGCCAACGACTACATTCCGTCTTATTCTGTTGTACAGCTTAATGAGGAAGAGTTGATCAAAGAAAAAATTACCGCGCTTCTCACGCGCAAAAAACCACGAGACTTCTATGATTTTTATTTTTTCCTGCGCCATAATATGATTCATGATAAAAATCGCGAAATGTTTGAAACGGTACTCCACACGCTTGAAAAAACAGATATTCGTTTTGATAGTGAACTAAAAGCATATTTACCCAAAAGCCATTGGATGATTATCCGCGACTTTAAACAAACCCTTGAGCGAGAGATTAAGCGGTATTTGTGAATAAAGAAATATTACAAAATCTTGAAATACTCGGCCTCTCCGAAAAGGAAGCGGCAGTGTACGTATCTTTGTTGCGGCAAGGCGAGGTGGGGAGTTCAAAGATTATTAAAGAGACGGAGTTGCATGGGCAGTATGTGTATCAGGCGCTGGGGAGTTTGGAGGAAAAGGGCTTGGTACAGCATGCGATAAGGCGAGGGCGTAAAAAATTCAGTGCCAAAAGCCCGCAGGTTTTAACGCGGCTTATTGATCAGCAAAAAGTCATTGCCGATTCGGTGGCTATAAAACTTCAGGAAATGATGATTTTGCCGCCAGACCAGCGCTTTGAAGTATTTCAGGGAAGAGAATCATATGTTGCCCATGAGTTTGAGCTTTTGGAACAGCAGCAGGATGGATCAGAACTTCTGGTGATAGGCGGCGCCGGAGATAAGTTTAACGAGATGATGGGCGAACGTTTGCAGGAGTATGCTTTGCTGCAAGTAAAAAAGAATATTTCCATTCGCTATATCGGCTCCGAAGGCCAACGAGCTGGTATGCCGGAGATGCATGGGCACCGAAAATTATTTGAATCCCGATATTTACCGGGACTCTTCACGGGACAGGTGAATACAAATGTATGGCTGGATTGCCTCGGCTTCAACATTTTCGGCGAACCCGTAACGCGATTCACGATTTGGAGTCCGGTGGTTGCCGGCAGCTACCGGCAATTTTTTGAGACATTGTGGAAATTGGCGAAACCATGAATTGTGCAAAGTCGGACATTGCACACAAATAAAAAGCCCGTGAACGGAGCTTGCGATGCGGATGCGGGTGTGTGCGGGTTCTTTTTTTGCTACTATGGAAGCATGATACTTTTTCCCATTGCGGCGGCAGTGTTGCAGGCCGTTTCGTTTACGCTCGATAAGGTTGTTTTATCGCTCAAGCTCTTGTATTATTTTTTGCATTCCGCCCGCTTATCCCGGAAGGTGTTTTCGCAGGGTATTATGGCTGGCTGTTGTTGAGCGCTATCGCCATAGGATTTCTTATGAACATTCTTTTTTACCGCGCGCTTGATCACGACAAACTGGGGGAAATCGAAACACTCGGCTTACTAAATACCGTTCCGATTATTATCGTATCGGGCATGATTTTTACCGACGAGCGAAACTTTACCGTGCTCGTGCCCGCGCTTGTCGCATCAGCCGCGATTGTGTGGTCGCATTGGGAGCGGCATCACATAAAAATCGCGCGCGACACGCTGCCCTATTTGATATGCTCGCTTATTATTGCCCCTGTCTCCGCTGTTATCTCAAAGGAGCTTCTTACTGTCTGGAACCCGATAGCATTGGAGATGGTGCGCACGGGGGCGCTTGCGGCCGCGTTCATTTTTGTGTTCCGTGACGCTATTGCAAAAGTTCCCGCACATGCCTTGCGTCTCCTTATTCTTACCAACATTCTCACTACCGTTGCATGGGTGTTGTTTTACTTTGGATACCAGCGGTTGGGGATTGTGCACACGCTTCTTCTCTTTTCGCTCCAGCCGTTTCTTGTATATATGTCGTCCGTTTTTATATTAAAGGAGCATCCTTCATGGAAGCGCACGGTCGGGTTTGTGATAGTGCTTGTTTCCATTGGCGTTGCGGAGTGGATTAATTACATGTAAACATGAACGCGGTTTTTGTATTTTTGATTGATGTGTGGGCGCGGTTTGACTGGACTATCGCGTTTTCGGTGTTTCTTGCATATGCGATTATAGACGCGTTCTACGCGAAGTACACGCTTTCCGTAGCGCGGCTGAATCCTTTTTCCGCCGCAACCATTGGAGCAGTTATGCACTTTCTCCTCGCGTTCGGGGTTCTCAACTATGTGCAAAATTATCTCTATGTTGTGCCGCTTGCCATTGGTAGCTGGCTCGGCACCTACTGGGTAGTTCAAAGGGAAAAGAGTAGAATATCTCTATGAAAGAAGGAGTACCACAGCAGGAAGTGCCTATATCTCTCCACGAAACTGCTCCGGATCAGAACTATTTTACACATCTTCGTGATCAGGCGGTGGAGCAAGGCAAAAAACAAGAGACAAATTCGTCTCTTCATGATTTTAATATCGCGAAAGATGCCAGGGCAATCGATCTTCCGGATGGTAGGATGTTTGTAATCCCCAGACATAAAGGCGGAATCGTTGAATTAGAGAAGAGGATGGCTGATTTTTATGACAAGCGTGCAAAACTTTATCATGTTAGCGAGGTTGATCTAAATCGAAAAAGCAAAGAGCTTGACGAACAAAGCAAACAACTACTTCAAGATACGTTCAGAGACGATGAACTTGCTATTGAAGACCTTGCCATCATACGTCGTGATAAAACACCAGAAGAACATGCCAGAAACGAAGAAGACATGCGCGATTACCGTGTTCTCATGTCTAAATCTATGCGAGAAACCATCCAAAATGAGTTTAATTTTAAACTTCCTGATCTATCACTTAAGGAGCAGTTTTATTTTTTGCAGTTTCTCAAACACAATAAATCGACTGAAAGCGAATCCATTAAAAAATTTATAAGGGAATTCAAAATATCCGGCATTAAAACTCTTGTATCGCTCGATTACGATCCGGAAATAGGCGTAAAGATTATAGAGCTTGCCAAAGATAGTAATCGTGCGGAAGTACGGCGCATATTCTACGAGTTTGGAGATATTGTGAGTCGGGCAGAATGGTTTACGGACAAATTAAAACAATTTCTTTCGCTGCAATCCTCACACATATCAGAAGACGTGCGCGGTGACTTCTCCGGCTATTTATATGAAGCAATTGTCCGCCGCTCAAAAGATTTGCTGGTGGCTGCGCAGGAAATAGTTACGCAGGAGGAAAAAGGAGAAAGTGATCTTACACTGCATGATGTTACAATAGCACTACGGGGAATAAAAACATTTCTTACAATAGCCAATCTGCGCCCCAGTTTTTGGAAAAGCGAAGTGCTGCCAAATACCGACGAAGGAGATAAAAACACGCGGATACAGATTCGGCGTCCGGACGGCGTTGAATATATGCTTAAAATGTTTGTCCGCCCTGAAGAGGAAAAAGGCGCACAGGCGCGAGTAAATTTTGAACTTATATTTGATACCGCGCATCCCGACGAGGAATTACAAAAAGCATTCCTTCAACAAACGGCATATGCCCGGGGCAAACAAAAGACAGAGAGCGTCTTGAGAATTGCCATAGACCGTGACACAGCTCAAAACGGGACGCTTGTATCGCTTGATATGGGTAGGAATAGATATTGGGCAGACGATAACAAGTTTATCCGTACGGGAGACGTGGTTGGCCGACTCCTCCAAGCTTCTTCAGAAGAGGGTCATCACACAACAAACTCATTCCCACCGGAATATGCTGGTCCAGAAGTTTTTAAGGAACTGACCACTGGTTTAAAAGAGTTTATTGAAGCTAAGGCTCGAATAGCTACGACCGATCAATACCAGTAGTGTTCTCAAAATTCTCTTCATGCGGACTTTCTGTGTCCTCGTTTTGTAGGTACTCTTTTACCGGAGACGGCGTTATTGTGGTCGTCTCAAGTGAACCCCACACTTTCTCAAATATTTTGCGCAATGAGTTGGCGATCGCGGCATTTTCGATAATAGTACCGATAAGCTTATTTTCAAACGAAATAATAGCTACTTTGTCGTCGTAGATATCTATTTCAGCAGGAGTTTTGAGTCACTTCGATACGTCCGTTCTCAACGACATGAGAGAACAAAAACCTACCCTTTCTACCGCCTCGCTCTTTTTTGAAAAGGGCTGGGCTGAGAGAGTTCATTGAAAATTGAATAATTAAGAAAAGCTACGGTAGACACCTTTTTTCTTTGCGTGCCCCGTACTAATTTCTGCAAAAGAAGTATATGTATTTTCAGATGTTCAGTGTTCTGAATCAAATCCTACTTATACCGAAAACTTCTCTGTCAGAAATTAGTGCGGGGTGAGGCGAGAGAAAAACCCCGCAAGGAGGAAAAAATGAAAAAAGAGAAGCAGAAGAAAGTAACTCCACCCCCGCCTCCGCCGGCATGCGGTGGCGGGATGATAATTTGCTGGATGGGGATCTGCCCCATCTGTCATGGTAAGGATTTGCCGTAGTTTTTCCGCAGACGCTTGGAGGACACTGCGTCAACAAATGTCCTCCTCTTTTTTAATCTGTTATTTCTTGCGAAGCGATGTGAATTCTTGCGGTGAAATATTAATGTCACGGAGGATGCTGCGCAGAGTTCCGCGAGGAATATCTTTTCCATAGTGGCGAGCAACGACAGTTCGTCTGCCGTCCGGATGCGAAAAAACCAAATGAGAAGTTCCTCGCTCTGGATGCTCTAAAAATCCGAGTTTCTTTAAAGCCCGGATGAGATCGCGAACTTTTGTTGGAGGAAGTTTAGGCATGCACGGCGTGCGGTGTTTTATGTTCAGGAAAGGAATACATCTCCACCACCTCAATGCCTTTATCTTGTGGAATATCATCGCCATCTGCAAGAAGACTGCGGATATATACATCAAGAGCGTCTCGAATGTTCTTGCGAGCTTCCTCAAGGCTGTTCCCAAATGTATGGCATCCCGGCAATGCGGGAACATACGCATGATATGTATGCCTTTCGTCGGGTTCAATAATGACGCGATAGGAATAGGTTTTCATGCTTTTACAGTAGCACACGCATAAAAAATTTCAATAGTATTAGTTTAAAAATAGCCCGCCATAGGGCTGCAAGTCATGTTTGTGGGCGTTGGGGAGTGGTGCACACTTCTCTCTCCGCGCCGCTCCGTATCGTTTTCGCAAACGTGCTTGCAGCTCTGGGGCGACGATAACAACATGTGCAATGACTGTCTTTGCACATTTGCACAAGTATGAGAAAACTCGGCATCACGCCGGGTTTTGGCATACTTTGTTTCAATCAGCGTTGCCGAATTCTTGGGAGATATATAAGGAGCGCGTTGGTACGAATGAACGAGCTGTGTATACTTACCATATGCATTGGATTATTCCACTCGCAATTCTTATATTTTTTGAACTTATTGCCGATATTCTCGCCAAAAAATGGTCGGTAGAAAACTATCCGACATGGCTTGCCGTAGGGTCTTTGCTTGCGTATCTCCTTGCGAATACGTCGTGGCTTTATGCGCTAAAACAAGGATCGGGGCTTGCGCGAGGTGCGGTTGTTTTTTCCGTTGCCTCCGCGATACTTGCGACAGGAATTGGCCTTTTGTTGTATCGCGAAGAAGTTACCATAACGCAGCTATCCGGAATTGTAATCGGCATTGTCGCTATCGGCCTTATTTTTTGGGAATAGAACTTATCTTCGAAAAACCCTTAAAAAATAAGGGTTTTTTCGTTTTTCGTTCCGTCTCGGCTTCACTTGAAGCCGCTGTCAAACACTAAGTGTTTGACAGCGTGAAAAAGTTCTTTGAATGAAAATATACATTATCTAACGAAAATCTTTTGGTTCGCACCTTTTGAGGGCGGCGCTTAGAGAATCTATATTGTCATCCCGTGCCACGACACGGGATCCAGTACCGATGAAATGGATTTTCTAAGCGCTGCCTTTGAGGGTTGTTCCAAAAAGGTTGCGCCGAGGGTGTGTGAGTATACCTCGCTGGCTACAAGTAAGCAGTAGTCTTCCGATGAATAGTCGGAATCAGTCATTGAGACGGGTTCTCGATGATTAGCTGATGATGGAATCCCGCCAAATCAGACACCCGGAGGAAAAGATGGGAAATCTTTTTTCTGAATTGTTGGGGGCAGTGGTTGTGAAGCCGCCATCCAAACCCCGCCGGCGAGCATGCTGGTGCCACCACGCCGGCAAGACTACAGAATTCTTAACGGACAGGGTGATAGCGGACAGCTGCTCTCATCCTAGCCCGTGCGATTGCGGGGAAAATTATCTGTGCGGCCATTGCGGCCGCTTCCTCAAGGATGGGGAGTGTCGCACGTTCTGTGCGACATTGATAATTCGTTGTGGAGAATGCGGCCATCTCCACATAGAGGAACGCCCGTGTTCAGGGGAATTCGTCAGCGGTTCGCTGGATTGCCCCTGTCAGCGTGCTGTCCCCGCGGTGTAGTTTTCCCAAAAACACTCGAATCAATCCTCACAACAGAGGTTCACCCGGCGGGTTTGAAGGTTCTACCGGGATGAGATTCGAGCGCAGAGTGGGTCCTTCAAAGTTTTGAAGGAGGACTGCCCAAGCGGGGGCTAGCCACTGCGTTAGGTGATACCGCATCTTTACAATCTTACGAGGTTGTAGAGAGATGGCCGATTCTCCGGTCATTGCAAAAGCCAAGACCACTTTCATGGTTACACTAATAAAAGAGATTCGTAGGAAAATTATCCAACCTACGGTAAAATATGGATTTTATGGGAGCTCTGTATGTGAGCAACGCATACATCTCCCTCCCTAAACCGAGGTTTCGAGTGAAAACTGGAAATCTCAAATAGGGAACATAAAAATTCCCAAAAGAAAGTTCTTTGAGTAACGCTATACCTTCAGTAATTTCAGGTCGGGGATGTTTTTGAAATCGCGAATGTTGTGAGTTAGAAGTGGAACATGTAACACAAGTGCTGTAGCTGCGATTAAAAGATCTGGCTTACCGCGTTTGCGGGTACGAGCAAGTATGCCCGCTTGCTTCGCGATGGATGCATCAATGGAAATAATATCAAGGTGCCGTATTGCTTCGTCTATTCGTTTCTCTTCATCAGCCGACATTCCAGCAAGCGCGTATAGTTCCATAACAGTGACCACGGAAATAGCATAGCGGCGAAACGCAAATTCTTCTACAGGTATATCTCCATTGAGAATACCAATAATGTAGTTAGAGTCTAATAATACTGTTTCTGCGGCTGTTTCTTCCATATCCGTTTACGGGCCATAGAAAGATCACGCTTTGTACGCGGTTGCTTTGCCCATAATCCGGCAAGCATGTGCAAACCCTTTGAAGTATTGCGTACAGTTTGTTTTCTGTCGGCAAGAGGAGCTACAACAAGCGCTTCTACGCGCTTCATGCGTTTTTCCAAGCGTTGCATTTTTTGTTCAAGAATTTGTTGAATCATAATGCAATTCTACGCATAATATCAAATGAAGTCAATATGAAGTTTTGCGTCGAGATGAGGCGACCAAGTCTGACTTGGCCTCTCATCTCGGCTCAAAAGTGGAGCCGAGGGAACATAAAAATTCCCAAAGAAAGTTCTTTGAATTAAAGTTTCAAATTTTCTCCCATTGTTTCCGTTGCGGAAAATGGAGCGTGTATGTTACATTCTTCGCTTTCCGCAACAGGTACGGTACCCGACGACTCGTAGTCGTCGGGGAGTAATCCTCTGTCGCATAAGGCTGTGGAGGACAAAGCAAGAAGGAGGAAAGTATGAGGGTCGCAATTACCGAAGAGCAGGCAAAAAAGATCATCGCCTATAACTCAAAAAAATGGGGCTTGCTGAAAGCCCCAAAGGAGGTGATGGTATACCGTGATCAGGACGGGGCATACTTGAACCCCGCCCCAAACTCCTTCCCAGAGCCGGCATACGAGTAGTCGGTCTCCTCCCTCTCTACTCGTGAGGCATGCGAGCGGGGAGGTGGCAAGACAACATGCCTCTAAATAATCTCGCTGTGGCGAGAAAATGAAGTCGGTACGACTTCGAACGGTTCCAAGGGTACCGTGATTTGCACAAATCGAAACCCTTTCTTCAACTGCGTCTTCGAATTGTCAAAGGCGTTGAGAGGATTGTAGTGAGTATGAAAACCTGATCATCACAGAAACGGTTGGAATGGACAATCATAACTTGGTGGTTTCACCGCCAGGTGGCGGAGAAACCGCTCAACGTGAAAATCGGACTGAGAAGTTCTTTTCAAAAGGCCGTATGGGAGATGGTTTGCAAGGCGGCGTTCGCGCCGCTCTCTCCTCAATATGCAAGCTAGCTTCGCATGCGGCCTTTTGAAAAGAATACAAAACCCCTGCAAAGAGGGGTTTTGTATTTGTTTCCAGAAACAATATGTGAGTTATTTTACCGCGTCTTTAAGGCCTTTGCCGGCGCGGAATTTCGGAACCGTTGTTGCGGGCACATGCACTTTTTCACCCGTGCGCGGGTTACGCGCTTCGCGCGCGGCACGCTTTTTTGCAAGAAATGTGCCGAAGCCGGCAACGCTCACCTCGCCCCCTGTTTTAAGGGAACCAGCGATAGTGTCAAAAACCGTATCAACTGCGTCTTCAGCCGCCTTTTTCGTTCCTCCGATTTTGCTAAACACCGCGTCTGCGAGATCTCCTTTATTCATAATGTGTGGCTCGGTTACTTTTTGTAATAACGGATAATAGGGAAGTCAACCTCCCCATAGGCTCTCGACCAAGCCTACACCCAGTATACTATACCCTTATTATTCAACAATGTGTGGCAGTAAAGGTGTGGAAAAAGTTTACCACATTTACCGGGCGTACTCAATAGCCCTCATTTCGCGGATGATGTTAACTTTAATCTCTCCGGGATATTTCAATTCTTGCTCCACGCGGTTTGCGATATCACGCGCCATTTTCTTTGCATCAAGGTCAGAAATAGTATCTGGTGTTACGAATACACGGATCTCGCGGCCTGCCTGAATGGCGTATGATTTTTCAACGCCCGGAAAAGAGTTTGCAATGTTTTCAAGGTCGCTCAAGCGTTTGAGGTAGTTTTCAACTGAATCACGACGCGCGCCCGGGCGGCCTGCAGAAATTGCGTCTGCAACCTGCACAATGACCGATTCGAGTGTTTCATATGGATATTCTTCATGGTGCGACTGCATGGCTTGTATTATACGATTGTCCGCGTTGAATTTCTGGAGAATCCGACGGCCGATTTCGACATGCGTGCCTTGTACTTCATGGTCAACCGCTTTTCCTATGTCGTGTAAAAGCGCGCCTTTTTTCGCGATGTTGACATCACCTCCCAATTCGGAGGCAAGCATGCCCGCAAGATGTGCCATTTCTATAGAATGTTGGAGCACGTTTTGGCCATAGCTTGTACGAAACTTTAGCCGACCGAGCAAATGAAGCAGGCGCGCGTCGATATCAAACACACCAATTTCATACGCAGCGCTCTCGCCGGCTTCTTTGATAATTTTGTCTATTTCTAGTTTTGCTTTCTCAACTACTTCCTCAATGCGTGCTGGTTGGATACGGCCATCAGCAAGTAAGTTTTCAAGCGCCATTTTTGCCACATGACGCCGTACGGGGTCAAAACCAGAAATGATAACGGTGCCAGGTGTATCATCTACAATTATTTCTACGCCGGCCGCGCGTTCAAGCGCACGGATGTTGCGGCCTTCACGCCCGATGATTTTTCCCTTTATTTCTTCATTTGGGATAGTGACCGTTGTCGTGGTAAATTCAGAAGCGGCCGAAGACCCCAAGCGGTGCACGATGGAGGCAAGAATATCTTTCGCTTTGCGCTCAAAAGCTTCGTTGCCGGTGCGCTCCAGTTTTTGGATGCGTGCGAGGATGTCTTCTTCATACTTTTTCTCCAGGTTTTTCAGAAGCTCTTCCCGAGCTGTTTCCATTGATAACCCCGCGACTCGTTCGAGCTCTTTTTGTTTTTCCGCCTCCACTGCCGCTATGCGCTCTTTTGCTTCGCGCACTTTCTCCGTTTTTTCTTTCAGTTCGGCTGATTCCTTCTCGATATCCGTATATTTCCTGTCAATCATTTCTTCCCGGCGTGCTACGCGTTCTTCAAGTTTGCGGATTTGCTCTTCTTGCCGTTTAGCCTCGGTCGTCGCTTCCTCAAGCGATCTCACTGCCTTATCTTTTGCGGCCAAAAGCAGTTCTTTTGCCTCCGTTTTTGCGTTCAACAATAACTGCTGAACCCTCAGTTCAATGGAGTTCTTGCGCTGTTGCACGAGAAGCTGGCGGACAACATATCCAATACCGCCTCCCACAACCAGCGCGCCAAACCCAATCAGCGCTACAATTTCCATGCTCATATATGTTTGCCCGGTTTCCGGAAACATATCGGTACTATTCAGGCAGTACTCATAGCAGAAAACCCCCGTTTATTATGGAGTTACTTGGCAATTCTTATGCCGCGCGTATAGAAAATAGATACATAGTGAATACACTTGGAATAAGATTGAGTACGGTACTTCCTTGAACGACACCTGCTGTCCGGAAACCTAGGTATTATATTCATTAATAATATAAACGAATGTAGGCGTATTGTAGCAAAAAGAAATTTTTATGTCAAATAAAACAATCCCCGCACGGGGGCGGGGAATTAGAAATCTAGTATTATGACCTTTCCTACGCTTATATAACGCGGGAAAGGGGCGAAAAGTTGCGGATCGTGCGAAGCGCGTCGCGGGCAATGAATGTGCCGACAACAAGGGATGCCAGAATAAACAGCTGCACCAGAGTTTCCGTATTGAGAAACGCGCGGAAGAAAAATTCAATTATCATAACAGGTGATCTGCTAAATGTGTGCACTACGGCGTTTTGGAGCACGTTGTTTACAAATACATGTTCTGCTATATTTTGCACCGCAAACCACACCGCCGTTGTTTCCAAAAGAAGTAGCGGTAGCACGCGCCGGATAAACCAGATCATTTTTATGCGGCGCATAACGGTTTGTTTCACGTAAGGTGATATAAATAGAGTTTCCATATTATAGTAAGTTTTTTAATAATTTCTTTGCGCGAAATAGTCTCATTTTAAGCGTTGATAAGGGAATACCCTCCGCGGTTGCGATTGCTTTGTAGGGCGTTCCTTCCATGTAATGCGCTTCCACAACGCGGCGAAGATCTTCCGGTAGCTCACCCAGGAGTTCATCAGTGAATATGCGGCGCTCGGCGTCTTTAGCAAAGTCTTCATCGCCGGCAAGATTATCGTATATCTCGGGGTCGAGCGGAGCGAAACGCTCGCGCGCTCGCTTGAGCTTGCGGTAATGCGAGATAGCTGTATTGATAACAATGCGGTACGCCCAGCTTTTAAATGATGCATGGGCTTGTTTCTCGAACTTGCCGCCATGGAGATACATGTTTGTAAAAGCTTCCTGCACGATATCTTCTGCCTCTTCTTTTTGCCGTACCACGCTATAGGCGGCTCGGAAAAAGGCTTCTTGATAGCGGTCTATCAGCAGGCCGAATGTGTCCGGATTTGAAAGGGAACTCGTAAGAATATGCTCATCGGAAAGGTTTATTGGTGTCATGCTTTTCATTATATATTACGCACAAAAAAAAGAAAAGGTCACATAAAAATACCCGGCCTAGGCTGGGTATGGTCTTTGTTTTACTCCCCCATTCTTACAGAAGAACTGCACAAAGAGAATCACACAGGTTGCTACAGTGAAACCGAGAAGAATTGCGCGCATATTAAGGAGGCATAGTTGCGTTTTGGTAGATTTCAGCTTTGTAACCTGCTTTTTGGAGCGCGGTCAGTTGGTCTGTTACACACAAAGATCGGTAAGCGCCACATACGCGTATTGTTTTGTTACGCGGCAGGTTGGTGGGGATTACCATTTGGTTGCCACGAACTTCAACATATGTTTCCTCGCGTTTTATTTTTTCAATTTCTTGATACACACGATGTGTGCGCGGAACAAGCTTTATGTGAACAAGTACATATATGTACGGGCTTGGGTTTTTCGAAACTACCGCGAGCCATCGGAGACAGTCATGCATAGCAACCTCCTACCGTTAGTTCATGAAGCGCGCTTTTTCTCCGTCTCGGAACAGGAGCGATATCGTTTCTGGCATATTGAGAGTACGGAGAAAATATTCATGGTTAATCCAGCTTTGGTGGGTCTTGCAGAAGCTATTTCGTTTGTCCCGCGTAATGCCGGTGGTTATGTACATGCCTTCACAATGTAGCAGAGAGCCAAGTGAAAGCAGGAGTTGCTGGTCGTGCGGATGTTGCTTTAGTTTTTCAAGAAGCTCCTTGCGTTCACATATCGGGCATTTCATGTTTTATCACCTCCATTTTATACGCGCAACGATTTGAGTGTTTTATAGCAAAAATGAGCACCTGTGGCAATTTACATCTACAAATTTCTCAATAGTATGCTATACTAGAAAAAGACTGCCACAATGGAGGACACCATAATGTCAGCAACATTTGATAAAACAGTGCGGGCATACAGAGAAGAAATTAGGAAACAAAACGGTGGAAACCTTTTTAATGACGATCCAGACGCGTATAATTTATGCAAACTGGTGTATTACGGCTGGTTGAAACCAGAAAAACACGGCCCGAAAGGTTTTTATAACCTGTTTTTAAAAACAAAACATATATCCGACCCCGAATATCGGGCGTTCGTAATAGCAGAGCGTGTTGTGCGTCCGTGGTCTTTTGATCAATTCTATATATTATTTTTTAGCATCCTTGACAAAACTTCCGGTCGTGGCGGTAACACAAGCGGACGTTCGCTTAATGACAACGAGATGCCGAATCTTATACGGGAGCTGGAGAAATGCATGCAGGATGCAGGACTTTCGTGGTACACACCATATCTTGCAGAATCCTTGCTACAAATAAAAAAAGCACGGCTCTCGTTTCAGGCAGAGTGCGATCTTGTCGATGAAGCGGAGCGGCGCATTGACGATATGCTCCGTACGGAAAAAGTAACGCCGACACCAGGTTTTTTTATTTGAAATCAGAGAGACTGCACGTCGCAGTCTCTTTTTTATATCTTGAGATAGGTAGAGTTAAAGAAAGAAAATAGTTGCTGATTTTGCTACAATAAGGCTCTATTAAAGGTTAAATCATCAAAAAGAGAATCCTGAAAACTAATGCGGACTTGGCAGGGCGAAACAATTGACTGGGGATATGGATTCGCCCTGCCTCGGCTCCTGTCCCGTCCGCAGGAGGGGTTGGGGAGGAATGCGGGCGGGTTTCGGAACATTTTCTTTTTCGCCGCCGTCATTCACGTCAGCAAAGCTGGCACGCCGGATTTCTTACAGTTTAATATCTGGAAAATTATCAGTCAAAAATTGGTCAATTTTTGGAAAGTTTGTTTTCAGATAATCAGGCGTGGTTGTTTTCAATCGGACTGCTTCAGTAAAAAATTCATTATATTTCAATTTGTGTTCAGCATACGATTTTGCATAAGCTGTTATCGTCTGAGTTCTATCAACAAGCTCCCTCCATTGTGTTCGCTTGTCAGCGTCTATTAAATAATCATAAACGTGATGAGCAACTTCGTGAGTTATTGTTCCTAATTTATACTGTCTCATTTTTTGTTCCGCCGAAATATGAGAAAGATAATCTAGTTGTTCCGGTTGCTCACCATGAAAACTGTAAAAATGAACTGGCGTAGGGATGAATTTTTTACTGAAGTTTGGATCGGTATTCCAAAGCACAAAAGATTCGGCGCGGAATTTTCTATTTTTTACTTCTGGCATAACTTTTTCCCATTCTGCATAAACGTCAACTGGCAACATATAGTCCGCTCCATTAATTTGGACATTGGCTCTATCGGGCGCGTATTTTACTTTGGAGATTAAACATTTCTGCAATAATTCCGCACCGAATACTCGGTACACAAATTCTTTCGCGTCTGGAATATCGGGGTCATTTTCAAAACCGGAAAAATCAATTTCCACAACCTTATTTTGTTCTACTGCTTCGTCATAACTTTGTGCTTTCAAAACCGCTTCCAAAAGCGCACGCACTTTTGTCTGTTCATTTCCCTCGCCAGCAAGTAAGGCTTCATAATCAAAATTTGCTCGTTTCAGAAGCGCAACAATTTGTTCATCTCTGTTTCCTTCGGTGAAAGCGATAATCTTATCAATAAGCTCATCAGAAACATTTGGTAAAACTTCGTTTTCAAATTTTTCTCGGTTTTCACCGATTACATTTAGCAAGGCGACAGTATCGGGGTCAAAGGCCGTATATTCCTCATAGTGTTCTTGAGCGTATTGTAAAAGGCGTTCTGTTTGAACCTTGCTCTCTTCCTTTGCGGTAAATGTTTCCTGTTTTAATCTTTTTGCTTCATGGTATTCCTCGGTCAATTTTGCGTTCGCAAAAATTTCTCGCCTTTTTTCTTTATCAGGCTCTTGGCGAATTTCTTTCGCTAAGGTATCCCTATATTTTTGAAATTCAAAAATTTCCATTTCTTTTTTAGCCGAATTTCGCAAAGTTTTTACATCGGGGTCTGATAACGGGGTCTGGAGCGGTTATTCCTACGAAAGTGCACTGATCATAGTGCGGCAAAACGCAGGAAGATCTTCTGGTTTTCGGGAAGTAATGATGTTTCCGTTCCGTACGACTTCCTCGTCTACCCAGTTTGCCCCCGCGTGTACCATATCGTCTTTGATGGCGAAAAAACTGGTAATGCGTTTTCCTTTGACAATGTCCGCGGAAGCAAGCATCCAGCCCGCATGGCAAATAGCCGCAATAATTTTATTGTTCTTGTCCATATCACGCACGAGCTCTATCATTTTCTTATTTCTCCGCATATAGTCGGGCGCATATCCCCCAGGGATTACTATTGCATCGAGATCAATTGCGGCAATTTCGTCTATGCTTTTTTCAGACATCGCCGGATACCCAAATTTCCCATGATACTCTTTGCCTTTTTCTGGCGCTACAAGCCACACCTCTGCTCCTTCTTCCTTTAGACGGTAATATGGATACCACACCTCAAGTTCTTGGTATTGGTTCTCCAGCAATATCGCGATTGTTTTATTTGTTAGTGTCATTTTTTATTGTATTATTCAAATTCCAAATAAAGAGGAGTATGGTCAGAAACTTCGTCAGCCAACACTTTGAAATCTTTTATGATAATTTCTTTACTTATCAAAGCGTAATCGGCAAATTTTTCCGCTTTGGTATAAAAACTCGTGCGCGTTGAAGTAATGTCATACTCTTTTATGAGGTTACGGAGTCCAAAATCTTCAAATTTTTTGATACTTTGAGTGTCGGGCAAAAGATTAAAGTCGCCACACATAACATACGCATTGGACAAACTTTTCATAAACTGAATAATCCTATCCGATTGCAGTAATCTATCCTCACTATCACTCTTTCCACCGCCATTCCAAAGACCATGAAAATTCAAAATGGATCGGTTGCCGTTTTTAGTTGCAATCGTGGCGAACTGTACATTTCGCGCATGGAAACCGACATCCCCCTCGGGGATATGACCTCTATCTTTGTAAACAAAAACATCGCCTTCCGAAATCACATCTAAATCTTTTCTGACCAACATCATTAGGCCATAATTGTCCAAATGGTGCGGTTTAAAATACGCTGTGTGGCTATCAAGTAAAGCCGAAATTTCTTGCATTCCGTAGACCATGATATTTGAGTGATCAATGCTAAGTCCTCCAGCAGAATGACCCTCCAAATGTTCATACGGCGCAGACCAAATTTCCTGCAAGCAGAAAACATCTACATCCTTACGGGCTTCAAAAAATGCAAGGAGTTTATCCTTTCCAGCGCGACCACCCCATGTATTTAGCGATATCAATTTCATTGTGATTCATTTTAGCATTTTTTCTGAAAAAGGAAAGGGTGTTTTTTCTTTCGGGGTTGCCGCCGAGTCCGCGAGGCGGTGGGGCGTTCATTCCTCCGCTTTCTTTTGGAAATAGGCGCGATGTTTTTGTGGACCTACCGAGAGTCGAACTCGGACTTAATCCATGCCATGGATTCGTCATGCCGCTAGACCATAGGCCCTTGTTTTTTCCTTATTTACGAAATCCTATTTGTTTTGATTCCGGCAACTCATCTTTTTCCATTAACTTGTAAATTACTTTGAATACGACGCGGAAATTTTTATCATACTTTTTCTCAAGCGCTACAATTTTTTCTGCTAAATCTTTGTGCGTAGCGAGCAGTTCGCGGAGTTTCACGAATGTGCGCATGATGGCAATATTAACTTGAATAGCGCGTTTGCTGTTTAGCACAGAAGAGAGCATGGCAACACCTTGCTCCGTGAAAACGTAAGGAAGATATCTACGACCGCCTCGTTCTTTTGAGGTGCCAAATTGGAACCTCAAATTCGATAGTATGGTTTGAGACTTCAAGGTTTCGATATTTTCCTTAGTGAGCTGGAACATGAAGTCGTTCGGAAAACGATCGGTATTTCTCTTTACTGCTCTGTTGAGTACTTTCGTCTCAACATTATAGAGATCGGCTAAGTCGCTATCAAGCATAACCTTATGCCCACGCACAACATAAATGCGCCGTTCCACGGCGGATGCAAGAGTTGCTTGAAATAATTTAGGGACCTGTTTTGCCATTTTGTTCTACCGCATAAGTACCGGCATATTTTCTATGATATTGCTTTGTTTGAGTTTTCTCAAAATTACGATCCCAAGAATAAACAACAACGTGGATGTTAGCGCGGAAGCGATGCAATACAAGCACAATGCCCGGATAACAAAAAGCTGAAGGGCCATAAGTCCGGCTGATGCAAGAAGCCCTACCCAGGTAAAGTATGCGGCGGTTTTTAAAACAAAAACATTCTTCGAATCAATATATGCAATAGTGAGAATAAAGAGAGCCAGATAATACACTGCTCCCACCAGTGAAATCGGTACGCTCCCTATCGTAGCATAGGGGCTGGTAAGCACGGTTTCACATCCGCTTACCAGTGAGCAAGGTGGTATGGCGTTTGTATAATGCTTGAGTGTAAGATACGCGGCATCAGCAAAGCCGATAAGCGCAAGGAGCAAAAAACCGCCAATGAGCGTGTTAGAGATTGACTTGGGGTGCATTGGCGTTCGTATCGTTAGGTTCTACGGACGTTTCGGGTGTCTTTGCATCTCCTGCGCTCCCAGTATTTTCTAATGGGGGTGCTGCGGCAATTGCTTGGGTGAGCATGTTGCGGAATTCATCAAGCGAGCGCGGGTTGTCTATTTTCGCGCCGTTAATAAAGAATGTGGGTGTGGAATTTACACCGGAAGCGGTGCCGCCGTTGAGCTGTGTCTTGATTTTTTCTTCGATCGCATCAAGTTCCATGTCGTTTTCAAACTGGTCTGTAGTAAGGCCGAGTTCTTGCGCGTAGGCAACGAATGCCGTGCGCGGGTTGGGCTTTTTTGACCAATCGTTCTGGCGTTCAAAGAGGATAGTACGCATTTCCCAGAATTTTCCTTGCAGGCCCGCAGCTTCCGCGGCCGCGGCGGCCGCTTCGGCGTTGGGGTGTATGCGCGCGAGAGGGAAGTGCCGGAATACAAACCGAACCTGTGCTCCGAGTTCTTCTTCAAGCTTTTTTATAATCGGGTGGTATTGGCCGCATGCCGGGCACTGGAAGTCGGCGTATTCCACGAGTGTTACCGCAGCGTCCGGATTTCCCCCAACCCAGTCTTCGGATGAAACGGCGTCGCGAAGCCCCGATCCGTTTTGATTGTTTTCTACAGGTTTTGCGGTTTTGGCAAGGTAAAAAACACCCGCCAGAGACCCTCCGACAAGCAGAATAGCAATAAGCCATAGCATAAGACGCCGGAACGACTTTGACTTTTGTTCACGGGTTCCTGCAGCCTTTCGTTCTTCACGCCGGAGCTCCCGGCGTTCTTTTTTGCTTATAGAGTGTTCTGACGCTGTTTCTTGCTGCTGTTGGGGTTGTGTATCTTCTTCCATAAGATGTTTCTTACATAGGTTATTTTATCTCTCAAGGTCAAAGACGTGATGAATTAAATCCCCTTAAGCCGGGCTACTTTAAGTCCATATTTCGTACCACAGTCGCATCAATCGTCGTCCCGTCTGCTGCTCCGTAGACCCTTATGTGCTGGCTCGCTTTGAAATCCGATAGATTGGCCGGTGCCCAGTTTTTGTTTATTACAGCGGTGTCAACACTGATATTCACGGTGTAATCAAGCTTCCCAAAAATTACCACCATTGAGGTTGGTTTTGTCGCCCCAGGCAAAGTCTTTAATCTCCCGTTCTCAAACGTCCTTCGATTCTCCGTATGCACCTTGATCTCTTTCGCCAACAAGGTGTTTGCGACTCGATCCCATATTCCTTTAGCGCCTACCCTGTCACCTACTTTGAGCGCGGCAAAAGTTGTGGTGGCCTTCCCTTTCAAGATACCTGTTGCGTCCGAAACTAAGACAGTTATGATACCCAGTTTTTTTTCGTCGGTCTCCACGAGGAAGCTTTTGGCAGAAGGATTAACACTCTTAATAACCCCAAAGCTGTTAATTTCTTCCTTCTCAACCGACCAATTCCGCACTACGTCAGCGCGAACCGTGGGGGTTGAGGCCGGCACGAGCCAGCCGGAGAAGCTAATGATGTGTCCGATCGCAAATTCGGAGAGAGCCCCATTTCCGCCATTGCGTCTGGTGTATTCGGTCGAGCCGTCGGTGATAATGACCCAGGGAATGCTCGCCCCGCCCTCCCATGTCAACGCCGCGTTGATGGTGCTTGTGGCAATTGAGGTGACTTTTGGGCCGCGAACCAGCACCCGACCGTTATCTCTAATCTCTATGTGAAGTTTAATCGGCCCACCAGGATCGGGCTGAGGCGTCTGGGCAAGCGCAGACACTGCCATACCGCCGAGTAAAGCAAGCGCTGATACTCCGTAAATTAAAACACATTTTTTCATCATACTTGTGCGAGTTAAAAATTAAATTAAATCAAATCTCTTACTTGACCTTTACTTTACATTTTATAATTTTTTACCTCTCTTCTGACAAGCGCCGCGCTGATGCCTGCCAACCGAAGCCTTGGCGTAGGTTGGACAATTTTCCACTGATACTGAGCCCAGGTTTTCCGTTGCTGCTTCCTGGTTTTGGAATATAGGCCGTCGTCATGGTTTCACGGTGTAGCCACGGCTGGTACTGTTATCACCAATAGAATCGTTAACCTCATCTACAGATCCGGGATCGCCGTCATCCACTACTACCCAGGCGGTTTTAGTTCCCGTGGAACCAGCGGTAAACTGGAATGTTACTGTGGCTTCTCCGTTGGCATCAAGTGTCACTGTCTTATCAGCTACGGGCGAGGCGGTATTGAAGTCAGGAGCTATGGTAAGTTCCGGATGGAAACGAACACGCACCTTTACACCCTCTGCACCACCTGCACTGACATTATGTATATCTATTTCTGCAGATTCCTTTACCCCGGTTTTTACTTGTCCATCCGCATCGCCAAGGGAGTTAAAGAATACTTGAAGATTTGGAAGCACTTTGGGAATTACTTCATAGGTAAAGGAAGTAAGGTTATCCTGGAGGGTATCGTCTATTTCATCAACTGTACCGGGATCTCCATCATCAATGCGTACATAAGCGGTTTGCATGCCAAGAGTGGGTGGAGTAAATTTGAAGGTCACGTTTTCTCCGTTAGCAGGCGCGAGATTTATGGTTTTAGCAGGAATCGGCGAGACCGTGGAGAAATTAGGCGGAAAAGAGAGCGAAGGGAAGAAGTACACTTTGACGTTGCCCGAGGAAGCTGTTCCGTTATTGGCTACGGTCATGGTAAGTTCAACTGGCGTGTCTTTTTGCACCTTCGTACCCTTAGGAACACTGAAAATATGGAGATTGGGTGTTTGCTTTGAACTATTCCACACGATAACTTTCTTTGGTTCCGATTCCCCTGCCACCCCTCTATAGGATGCGCGCACCTTGATACTATGAGTGCCGTCAGGTATCGCCTTAGTGTCCCAATCAATAAAGGCGTAGGGATTATTGCCGTCGGTTGCCGTGTTGGTAGAAGCTACCACGACATTGTCAACTAGAAGTTCCTGGCGGTCGCTGAAGGGAGGATTAGATATAAGTGCTCGAATGGTCACTTTACCAGATGCTGGTTTGAGATGAGGTTCAATTTGAGGGTTACTGAAGGAAAAAGTCACCGATGGAGCTTGAGGAATAACACCTGCCTTTACGTTCAAAGCTAATCTTTCGGTTAGCGAAGCGAGGGAAGTTGCATCTTGCGCGGCAAAGCTAATAAAATACGTTCCTTCCGCAACGTTTTTGTCTGCTTTAATCCGCATTTCTATGTCCTGCTCAGAGCCTGCCGTAATTGTTGGAGAACCGGGAGAAAATGTTGCCGTAACGCCACTGGTTCCGGAAACAAAATATCTCATAGTAAATGGTTTTGAGGCGCAACTCCGCATGTCTGCATTGTATATGTTGAACCTAACTAAGCTTTCTCCTCCCGGAGCTACTTCCACTTTATTTGACCCAGTCATAAAAATCCGTGGAGGCGCTTTAGAACAGGGTACGGGTCCGAATTTTACTTCAACCGTGGCTGTTGTTAGCGTATGATTTAATTGTTTAATGGTAATATTATCCACATCATCGTAGAAGCTTTGTCCGTCAGCCAACGCCGTCATACCAACATTAACAGTACCAAGGTTATTACGGTCAGTCTCATCTACTCTATATAAAGCATGGGTGGAAGAAAGACCTTCAGAGCCTGCTAACGGGATGCGGGCTAGGCGGATATTCACTCCTTGAGTAAACTTCGGGTCGTCACCTAAAAGCTCGTCAAAGCCAATCGGCTGACGATACTCAATGGAATAGTAGCTTTCTTGCACTGAACCTGTTTTTTCAATACTTTCATAAAAGTTGGGCTTTCTAATACGAAGGGCCATGGGTCCAGTAGGCGGAAGTTCGGATACCGAGATAGTGTTAATCGTATACACACCATCTTTGGTAACTTCAGGGAATCGATCAGACGGAAGGTAACCAAAATAACTTTTCTCTGGAGCACTGTGGTTAGTACCATCAGGCCATGAACGTCCCAAAATATCGTGTTCGTCAGCAATGTCATAGCTAAGATGGTCACAGTATTTTTCCTTATCAATCGGACGCCCAGGGAAACAATTTATGGTACTCGCGTGACCGATATGGGTAGTATCATGAAATTCAGTATGGATTGGTCCGCTATTACTTGTAAGGGTTGCAAGATCCATGCCTTCATTTCCAAAGGCAAATGGACACTTGCTGTTGATAAAAGTGCTTGGCACAAAAAACTTCACGCCAAAAAGATCGGGGTCAAGTCCATCATTTTTAATCAATTGCTTGCCTTCGTTCACAACTGCATTAAAATAATCGCTACACTTTCCCGCGCCGGCACTTATAAGATCAGACGCATTTTTCTCAATAAGATAAGGACCAATAATTTTTCCCGCAACCCAGCGCTGGTTAAAGGAAATCATTCTCAAGAAGGCATCGAATGACTGCGTAGGGTGACGGTAAATTCTTTCAACTTGAGACTGCGGAACCGCAGGTATATCAAGAAAATATACTTGCGCAATATATGCTTTATCTCCACCGTACCATTTTTCTTTATTGAATCGGGAAGTGCCGTTCCCAAAATACGTCTCGTGTGCCAGAGCGCCTTGCGGGGTGTTGCCCACAAATGCCCGTGCTTTAACCACCCGTACTCTCAACGGATCGTTGAATTTGCCAAGTCTTGGTCGGTTAAGGTCAAGAGTAAAAGAGCTCGTATAGAGAGTGCTGTTTTGAGGATCAGGAGTCCTGCCATCGGTTGTGTAGTAAATCTTGGCTCCGGCTATAGAGGTTTGCATAGTAATGGTTACCTTATCAGAAGTAAGTTCTGCCTTACCGCCTCCTTTGGGCGTAATCATTACCGCCTCTTCTTCCGGGACAGAGAAAGCAATAACAAATGATGCTTTCGCTATGCCACTTGATTTATTATTCAAGAGCGCCATCGCTTTTATGACGGTACTATCGGTAAGAGTGAAGGGACCGCTATAAAGAAGTGAATTGGTAGTGGGGTCAGTGTTATCGTTGGTGTAATAAATAGTGGCGCCGACTGTATCTGTCTCGAGAGTAACCGTTACGGTATCAACGAAGTTACCCCCGGAAGGGGTAATGGTGGGAGTAGACACTACTACATCTTCTTTGAGAATCTGGAGGGTTTCTTGCAGCAAACTTGTTGCTTTTATGTAATCTCCTGCTTCAAATGCTTTTTGGGCTTCGGCAAATTTTGCATCAAATTGGTTGAGAATGGAAGATGGGCTACCTTTGCTTACCGCTTGTTTTCTTGCTTGTGTCGCTTTTTGTATTAATTTCTGCAGAGCTTTATAATCAATGGCTTCCTGTGCGGATTTTGCTGCTTCTTTTGTCTCGGGATAGTATCCGTTGGTGTAATGTCCTTTGGCCTGGTTCAAAAGATCAAGAGAGGTTTGCTTGGCAAAGGCGGGAATTATAAAGTTTTCTCGGGCAGCTGCTTTTACTGTTTTCTCCCGAAATGATTCGGCACTCGAGACAGCTTTGGATGCCCCCGGATAATCAAAGCTTTCTTTGGCCTCGTTAGCAAGTAGTATAGTCTTACCGAAATCCTTATTGATTAATTCGCTTTTGGCTTGTGTTAAAAGATTATTAAATCTGTCTTGAGCAACAGCGGGAATAGTAAAATTCGCTTTTTTTGCCTTTTGCAATATCTTTCCCCCGAATTTCCCAACTTGAGCAATCGTCTGAATTGCTTTGCTCTCTTTGGGTGTTACAGCTTCAATTCTTTCAATCTCGAGGCTCCTATTAGCAATGAAGATAGTGGTCGCAATTATTCCCACCGCGACACCAATAATTAACCACGCATGCCAGGATTTAACATGAGTTTTACCGACCACAACATATTCTTTTTTAAGCGCGTTAAGCGCGCGTTCGACTAGATGATTTGTTGGTTTGTCATTGTTCATGTTTTTAATAAATGTAAGGGTTTTAATACGTCAAATCGGCTGACCACGCCGATGACTTTGTTTTCTTTATTAATGATCGGGATAGGATTGACCCGGTGGTGGTCGCGAAAAACCGCCACCGTCTCTTCAAAAGTGGCTCCCTCCGGAAGCGTCAACGGATCGTTATTCATAACGTCTTTAACTTTGAGCGAGGAAATATCTTCAAATTCTTTTTGGAACTGTGATTTATCTTTTCTAAACACTTGCAGATTTTGCAAGATGGTTTGGAAAGTAGGTAAGTGAAGAGCCGATCCCTTGCTCACTAAGTCATATTCAGTAAGAATGCCGACCAGTTTATTGTCTTTATCAACCACAGGGACTCCATCAAAATTTTGCTCTAAAAGGATTTTGGCAGCTTCAGAAATCGGCATGTCCGGCGAAACCGTCACTACCTCTTTGGTCATTATGTCTTTTACCTTAAGATCCTCTTCCATGATAAAACAAAACTAGATAGGCTCTAGTAAGATCAGCTTTCTTAATAGTAGCAAATTCAAAATACAAGACAAGTAAATCGTAGTGTACAATCCGACGTTATGTCGGAGCGAGGAATTCCCTCCGCCTGCGTAGCCGTAAGCGAAGGAGGAACGAAGGTGGATGACAATTTTCCGCCGTCGCCCTGCGGGCTGTGGTGGACAAGCAAGTTTTTCTTTGCTCTGCCCTCCGTAGCTTTATGCGAAGGAGGGGCGGCAAATTTTCTCACTCTTAAAGCCCAATTTCATATTTTAACCAATGTCAGTAAAAATGAAATCAGGCCAGTGCCAACAACAAGTAAGACGCCGCACCACTGTTTATGTTTTATAAATTTAATTAACCAGAACAGGTGCAAAGCAAAAAGTATTGGTAAAAGTATAAATACTGTGAAAATCGCCGGCCCAAGATCCTTTTTCAAGTTTAGAGCGTTAAAAAGAAAAGAGTTTGGCGAACCTAAAGCTATTATCAGGAAATTGATGAAAAATAATAGCACTAGCGATGTTACGATTGAAACTTTGCTATATGGAGTCATAAATTTTCTTCCCCCAAAATTAAAATATGGTGATCGGGTCCGCTATCCGTATAAATTACTGTGCGTATTGATGTCAAGAAATATAACGGCATCTTCGTCACGCCAAATATAAATTGCTCTCCAATCCCCGGTAACGTTGATACTCCACTGGCCTTTTCTGTTACCGGTTAAGGGGTGATTATTCAGAAGTGGGTAGAAGGGGCTCTTTTCAAAAATAAAAAGCCGTTCGTTAAATTGGCGACGTATATTTATCGGCGCCTTTTTATAGCGCTTCTTGAACCATCTGTGAAACTCGATTCTCATTACGAGTTGAGATAACGAACTGCCTTCTCATAACTGTCAAAAACATGGGAAATGTTTTTGCCCGTCAGGGCCTCTTCATGGAGACGATCTAGATGCTTTTTAACTTCGGGTTTAAGTTTCCCTTCCACGGAAAAGTGTACCTCTTTAGTGCGAATAAATTGTTTTAAGTAGGCGTTAATCACAGTGGAAAGAGGCATGCCGAGTTCTCGGGCTGTTCTCTGAGCCCGTTTTTTAACTTCTACGTCAGCTTTTATATTGAGGGTAGTTTTAGCCATATGCCTATAGTATATACAACGGACATGCATCCTGTCAAATACTCCCCGCGAAAATTCGAAAAGGCGGCGGCCTGTGCTGAGTGAAATCGAAGTGAGCCGCACCGCCTGCCTGCGCAGGCAGGCTGACAATTTTCCCGCCGTCGCCCTACGGGCTGTGGTGGACAAGCAAGTTTTTCTTTGCTTTGCCCTTCCGTAGCTTTATGCGAAGGAGGGGCGGCAAATTCTTAAAATCATAATTTTTCTGCAACAATCACAATTCTATGTCGTTTCAATTCTATCCCATTCGATACGTTAAATTTTTCAGAATAGGAGCGCAGATTTTCTCTATCTTTTTCTTGGTCAAAATCTTTAAATATAGGGACGCTTTGCAGAAAAAGATTTAAGTTTTCAATATCAGGATAAATTTCAGAGTAAAAATAATCATGAACAAAAACAACTTTAAAACCTTTGACTACCAAATTATCGCTTTTTGTTTTTGCTACAGAAATATTCCAGTCACCAAATCCTTGTCCTCTCCCGAAAACTTCTTTAAGTTCTTTTCCGTCTTTCTCGCCGATACAAATTTCAAGATAATACCCACTCGACTTTATGATTCTACCGATTTCAGCATAAGGAGATGGGCCTCTACGACTGTAAATCAAATCAAAATATTTATCTTGAAATGGAAGTTTTTCTGCCTCGGCTTTTTGCAAAATAGCATTAGAAATATTCTGTTCTTCTTGAAACTGCTTGGCCTTAGCGAGCATTTCAGAAGATATGTCAATCCCAAAAATTTTATAAAATTTTTCTGCTATTTTAAGCGTAAATCTTCCGTCGGCACAACCGATGTCAAGAACTGTTTTGTCTTTACCACTGTATTTAATAAGTTGCTCAAGGAAAATTTCTTCCGGGTTCCCACTGGGAAAATGGTTTTCGTGAATTGCTTCGGACTTATATCCACCGAATTTTTTAGCAACTTTGTCATAAAATTTTTGGTCAGAAATACTCATGCGATTAAAAATTTTCTTCCCCCAAAATTTCAGCCAGGGGCTGATCCGCCTCTGGCGGAAAAATATGGTTCGAGCCGATGTTTTTCTTTGGATTCTTTAGCGACTTCTCCTGCTTGCGCTTTTCTAAAGTGTCCCCCCGCGAGGAATCGAACCTCGATCAGCGGCTTAGAAGTCCGCAGTTTTGTCCATTAAACTACAGGGGGATAGCGTAGGCAGGCGGGGAAGAGCGTTGCTTTATCCGTTAAGCTACAGGGAGAAATGTCTAACGGGGCAAGTAAGGTTGCAGAAAGCATGCCTTGTCCTTCGAAGCTCGGTTACTAAAGACGAGCGAAGAAGGAAGTTACGGGGAGATGAGAAAACGCTGTGAGTTACGGTGATACGTTGGGGGAGCCGAAAACGTTTTCTACACTAACACCATTTTTTGCTTCGTCAAATCGTTGGTGCCGCCTTTCAAGCAGCATAAGAGCTGCTTCCAGTGATTCGCGTTCCAATTTGAGCTCAGCCTCATCGCTGCCAGTGTACCCCTGATCAAAAGTTAGGACAAGCTGCCAGAATATAATAGCATCGATAAGCAGCAGCGCGACAAGTAAGACAGCAAAAAACAGGAGGGTTGCTTTCCAGTAGCGGATCGGCGCATATAAAAATGCTCTCCACGTCTCCGCGACAAGCCGCTTTATGCGCCAGAGTTTCGGAAGGAAATTTTGAACTGATATATTCATAAAGTAAGAACTTCTAGCGCTAATGTTGCCGATGGTTGACCGCTTTGCGTGGAGATGGTGAGCGAAGAAATTTCAGTAAAATACGGTACGTTTTCCACCAGTGTTACAAACTGCACAATACTTTGCAGTGATCCAATAAGTGAAATGGTAAAGGAGGATTTTTGCGCCTCTAGTCCCTGGTCTGAATTATTAATAGTTGCAGTATTGATAGTAATGGTAGTACCGCTGCTTTTTGCAATGGTTTCCAGAAGCGTTACAAACACAACGATGTTATCTGTATGTAAAAATGCGGCATCAAGACGGTTTATGTCGTTGCTGCGAGTGTTAACTTCACGGGCGAGAGACCTGAGTGAGGATTCTTTCTTTTCCAGAGTAGCCAGCGTTTGTTCCGCGTTTTTTAGTCCTCTATAGGATGGGCGTATAAAAAAAACATGAAAAGAAATAGCGATGCCAGCCAAGAGAAGATTGCTGCCAAGCCCCAAAAGAAGTATACGAAGAAATTTCTGTTTTTCGTTCATAGTGCGCGTTTTCTTTCACTAACAGTGAAAGAGATGGTAAAGAGGATATCGCGTTCTTTGAGGATATTGGTAACGGGTGATTCAACATGCGAGAAGTCCTGGTGCGCGCGGAGTTTGTTGATAAACGTTAAAAGGTCTTCGCGCGTTGCTGCGTTGCCCTGGAGCGTTATAGCGCCTGTTTGTTGTTCGTATGCAAATGAAAGAAGTGTAATTGTCGGTGGCACGCGCGTAATAACGTCTTGCAAGTACTGGGTAACGGGAGAAGCTGCAAGGGCGTGTTGGGCGGCAAGGCGTTGTAGTTTTGTATTTGTTCCTTTGATAAGCAGTTCGGTCTTCTGGGTTTGTTCGGAGTCGGCGTTTAGTTGTGCGGCGGCTAACTGGTCGGCGATGCTACGGTATTGAAAAAACAAGAAAAAGTATGTGGGCAGAAGAAGGGTGGCGCCCATGACAAGGAATGCCGCCGTAAAGCTATAGACGACGGTAAGATAGCGCCACAAACGCTCGCGGCCGATGCGCTTCCGGTCTTCTTCTGGAAGCAGATTGAGCGATTGAGGAAGCGTTGGTGTTGATTTCATATTTTTATTATATATGCGGGTTTACTCATATCAGTAGGCTAGTCGCGCGCCAAGCGCCAAGCCGATACTTGTTGCGTATCCGAGCGAGTCGCGAAATTCTATTTCCGGTATGTAGGAAGGGTCTTCAATGACGTTTGACCAGACGTTCGCAAGCGATACGGGTACGTTGAGTTCCACAGAAAGATGCCGCGCGAGACCTGTGAGATTTGCTTCCCGTCCGCATAAGTATACGCGCCCTACGCGCGCCTTGTTGCGGTTGCCTTGATAATCGCGCCGGTGTTCTTCTTGCCAGAATTCCGTACGCCGTAACACTTCTTCCACAAGGGTTTTCATAAGCGGTATCAAGGCGTCAAACACCGGCTTTGCGTCTTTTGAGTTTGAGAGGCCGTGTTCTTTTTTGAGCCGTTCTGCCTCCGGTTCCTGTACCTGAAGGGCTTTCATAATAGCTTCATGGAATGATTTGCCGCCCAGCGGCATGGTTGACGTAAGATGTGTTAGGCCGTACTGCGCGAAAAGAAAGCTCGTGCGTGTAAGACCAATGTCTATCACAAGTACTATCTCCGGCTGTTCTTGCGGAGGGATGATTGCGCGCGCGATCGCTTGCGACTCAATTTCCAGAGAGACGGGGATAAGGTCAGCTTGTTTAATAGTGTCTATGTAGGTGGAAAGAAGCATGCGGGGGAACGCGGTAATGAGAACGTCCATGGTTTCAGGCGAGTGATCCGGGATTGCCTGATACGCGAACGATATTTCTTCCAGAGGGAGGGGGATGTATTCTTCCAGCTGTAGTGAAATGGCTTCATGCAGCTCTTCAGGTTCTACGCGGGGCATGCGAATAGTGCGCACGAATCCTTTTTCTTCCGGCAACGCAAGCGCAACAAACCGGTATGGTTTTTTGGCGAAATGCGCGCGCAGTATCTGCGCGAGCGCGCCGGTATCGGTAATTAGGCCAGAATCAACAAGGCCGACTGGCAAGGGTTCTATGCCGAAGTCATCGACATGCAAATTGCGCGGCGTTTCTTTAAATTTCATGTACTTAAACGCTCGGTCGGATATATCCAAACCGAAGATGGGGAGTTTGAGGTATGTCGGCGGTTGTAAAAGGCGAGAGAAGAAGGACATATACTAAATGTAAAGTGTAAATATCAAAATGTAAAATTTTGGAAGGAACTCGCGGCGAAGCCGGAATTCCCACATTTATTTTGCACTTTGATTTTTGAATTTTGCATTTGTTAGAACCCGACAGCTATCGAAGTGTAGAGCGGCTGTATCATGGAAACGGCGAATAACCCAACTACGGCGCCGATGATTACCATGAGGAACGGCTCTATGATGCTGGAGAGATCTTTTGTGGCGGCCGCGATTTCACCTTCGTAAAATTCCGCGAGACGCTCTAGCATTGCCGCCGTTTTTCCGGTTTCTTCGCCTACCGCTATCATCTCGCTCACGAGAACAGGATAGAGATCATCGTGTTTTTTGAAAGTTTCGGTCATGGTTTCGCCTTTTTGGATGCTTTCGCGCGCCTCATCAAGGATGTTTTTGAAAAGATGATTTTGAAGAACATCGTGGGTGATAGTAAGGGTTTGAAGGATGGAAACCCCGGAACTTATGAGAGAACTCATGGTACGGCATGTACGCGCGGCGTTTAGCTGTTTTGAGAGTTTGCCAATGATAGGGAGATGAACGATGATTCTATCTAATATGTGTTTTATTGTTTGCGTGCGCATAGCAAACAAAGCTCCTACAATAAACACAATCGCCGTTACGAGCGAAACTATGCCGTGAGTAGTGAGGAAGGTGCTTATGGCGATAACAGCTTTAGTAGACATCGGCAGTTCAACTTTAAGCTCTGCGAATGTTGAGGTAAGTGTCGGCACTACATAGATAAGCATAAGGACACCAATGAGAATCATGACGCAAAAGATTACGGCGGGGTAGATAAGCGCGCCGCGCACTTTGCGCCGGAGTTCGTAATCGTCTTTCAGCTGGGCCGCGAGTAAATTAAGAGAGCTATCGAGTGTGCCGGATGCTTCTCCGGCCGATACCATTGCCACAAACAAGGTAGAAAATACGTTCGGGTGTTTGGCAAGGCTGTCAGTAAATGCCTCACCTTTCCGAATGCGGGATGATATGTCGTTGATAATGCTCTTGAAGGCGGCTGATCTTGTCTGGCGTTCAAGCGTATCGAGCGCGCGCGTAAGCGACAGACCCGCGCCGATCATTACGCTTAAGTTTCGCGCGAACATAAGTTTTTCTTGCAAAGAAACGCGTCCAAAGAGACGTCCAAGGCCGGGAATGGCAGGCATTGTGAGGCGCCCACCAGTGTTTCCGAGATCGTTTTTTTCCGACGCGGCGATAAGCGTAAATCCTTCTTGGCGGAGCGCACGGGCGAGATCCCGCTTTTGCGCCGCTTCGCGCTCGCCATTTATTTCTTCACCGGAAAGTTTTTTTGCTTTGAATGTGTATAACATGAAACCTGAAACCTAAAACCTGAAGTCTGAAACCTGAAGCCTGAATCATATTTTTACGTTTAGGCTTCAAGTTTCAAGTTTTAGGATTTACTCTCTTGTAACACGCAGTACTTCTTCAATGGAAGTGAACCCTTGCACCGCTTTGAATATGCCATCTTCAAGCATGGTCATCATACCTTCTGTTTTTCCCTGCTTTTCAATCTGGTCCGCAGTGGCGTTTTGTATCACGAGCTGCTTGATCGTTTCATTCATGGCGAGCGTTTCGTGGATGCCAATGCGGCTGTGGTAGCCATCAGGGCAGTCAGGACTCGGTTTGGGTTTAAAAAATTGAATATCTTTCCACGCAGCGCCTTTTTTAATGATATGTTCCTCTTCGAGGCATGTACGCACACGCTCAAGATCAACCTCCTTTTCCAAAGCGGCTAGCTCCTCTTTTGTCAGGATGTAGGGTGTTTTGTCCTGGCATAGTGTCCGTACGAGCCGCTGGGCGATAATAGTGTTTACGGTGGAGGCTATAAGAAAAGGCTCGACTTTCATATCAAGAAGCCGGGGAAGAGCGCCGGCGGCAGAATTGGTATGCAAGGTAGAAAATACGAGGTGTCCCGTGAGAGCGGCGTTTATCGCGAGCGACGCCGTTTCGTTGTCGCGTATCTCGCCTACCATTATAATGTCGGGGTCTTGCCGCAGAAGCGACCGGAGGCCGTTTGCGAATGTATAGCCGATATCCGGCTGAACTTGACTTTGGTTTATGCGCGGCATGCGGTATTCTACCGGGTCCTCAATGGTGGAGATATTCACCTCTGGCGTGTTGAGAATATCAAGTACCGTATAGAGGGTGGTTGTTTTTCCAGAACCGGTCGGGCCGGTGGCGAGAACCATGCCGGTAGGGCGTTTGATGGTTCTATGAATATCTTCAAGCGCTTTTCCGTGAAAGCCGAGTTTTTCGAGCGTAAATCCTTTGCTGTTTTCCGGCAGAAGGCGCATGACGACTTTTTCGCCTTCTGTTATCGGCAAAATGGACACGCGGAACGAAACTTTGTAATCTTCCGACTCCGCCTTAAATCGGCCGTCTTGGGGAAGACGGTGTTCATCGAGCTTCAGGTTTGACAACACTTTTACGCGCGCGACGATGCCGGCTGCGACGCTTTTGGGCAGTACCATGGCGTTTCGCAAGATGCCGTCAATGCGATAGCGCACAATAACCTCTTTCTCCAGTGGTTCGATATGAATGTCGGATGCTTTTTGGAGAATGGCATGCCGGAGCAGCGTGTCTACGATTTTTATAATCGGGAGATCTTCCGCTATTTTTTTCAAATCCTCGCCATTGTTGTCTACGTCGAGCGCATCGGATGATGTGGCAAGCGAAGCGGTTTCTTTTTGGATGATTTCTCCGAACTCTACCTCCAGGCTTTTCTGGTATTGCTGGAGAACTTGTTTAATGGAAGCCGGGCTTGTGAGGCGCGGAATAATACGGAGATCAGACTGTTTTTTGATGAAATCAATCGTGCCGAGATCTTCCGGATCGAGCATGGCGACTTCAAGGACTTTTCCTGTTTTTTTAAATGCGACAATATTGTGCTTGCGCGCGATGGGTTCGGGAATGATGCGCAGAGTTTCAGGGTCAATTTTTTCTTTCTCAAGGTTGATAAATGGTACGCCTAGGATATACGCTTGCAGGCGCAGCAGGTCTTCTTCCTTGATAATTCCTTGTGAGACCAAAATATCGCCGAGCCGCTGGCCTGATTTTTCAGCTTCTTTTTCGGCTTTCTCGATTTGTGCGGCCGAAACCAGCTCGGAGTCTATCAAAAAAGCCTTTAATTGTTGAGGTTCTACTCGAAATGGCATAAATAACGCAAAAACCTATTCCCCGATCACTTGTTTTATCTTTGTGAGAACTTCTTCAAGCGAGTAGTGCGCTTTTACGAGGTATGTGCTCGCTCCGAGACTCAAGGCCTTTTCCACTTCTTCAGGACTCTCGAGATTGGTAAGGACAATTACCGGGATATTTTTTAACTCCGGATCGTCGTGGATGGCCGAGAGAACCTCAAATCCGTCTTTTTGCGGAAGAACAAGATCCAAGAGAATAAGGTCCGGATGTTCGCTTTTTGCCATGCGAAGCCCATCATCGCCGTTGAGCGCTTGCTGTACCGTATAGCCGTTTGAACGTACGGCGTCGCCCAATGCCCGCTGCAGAGCGCTTTCATCTTCAATGAATAATATGTTTTTCTTCATGTTTTTATATTAGGGGATAATTGTTTTACTTTTGTGCGTGGGAGCGTAAACCAAAATTTTGTCTCGCCCGATTGTTTTGAAGAAAACTCAATGGTGCCGCCGGATCCTTCCACTACCGCTTTTGCTATAAATAGACCGAGCCCCGAGCCTTCAGTGCGCTTGCGAATGGATGATTCCGCGCGGAAGAATTTCTTAAAAATATGCCGCATGTCAGACGTGGATATAGGCAGGCCTTGATTTGTGATTTGCCAAAGTACGTCCAAGCCTTTTTTTGCGACGGTAATACCGATGGTGGAACGCGGATTGCTGTAGCGAATGGCGTTTCCAACAAGGTTTTCCACGGCCCAGCGGATATGCGTTTCGTCCGCAAACACCAGTGATATATCCTTATGTGCGCGCACGTCCAGCGTAATGTTGGAAGCCCGCGCAAAAAGCATGTTGTCTTGCACAACCTTATGGGTCATGTCAACGAGCGAGAACGCGGCGGGTGTCAGTACCAAGCGGTTGCTTTCTATGCGGTTTACGGTCAAAAGGTCGTTTACCAGCTTTGTCATGCGATTGTTGTACTCATTGATGCCTTCGACGTATGAGCGGGTTTTTTGGTCTAAGGCGCTATCGCGCATCAGTACTTCCAACTGCCACCGGATGGACGAGAGGGGGTTACGCAGTTGGTGCGAAACAATACTGATAAATTCTGCGCGCGCGCGGGAAGCCTGCGCAATGCGCTCAAATGACTGCACAATGATGTGGCTTATGACAAAGAGAATCGACGTTACGGATATAACGACAAGAGCGGCAAGTTCGGGGTCCGCATAATAGCGGGCAATAATATTGGTGCCTATCATGGCGGCAATTGTTACCCCGCCCATAATAATAAACAGAAAATGCGGGCATTCCCAGAGCCGTACTTTCAGGTAGTCGCATTGTTCTTTTATATTAAGCTCGTTGAGCATAGCTACGCATAGTATACCACAAAAAAGTTGTCCACACCCCAAAAATAACCTATTGCTTTGAATTATGAAATCCCTCCTAACCTCCCTTTTCCAAAGGGAGGAGCGCATATCCCACCTTTGGAAAAGGGGGATGAAGGGGGATTTTTATATGTATGCGCACCTGTTGACAACACGATATTGCATTTGCTATGCTTTGGATATTCAGAAGTGTCAGAAAAGGTTCGCCCGGCAACGGCGAACCTTTTTACTAAAAATCACTGTATTGCATTTTATATTTGTATATTCGTATTTTATTCGTTATTCGTAGATTCTATGATGGACCTAAAAACAATTCACTCCGCCCTCGAGCAGCTTGCGGAAGAAAAAAACATTTCGCGCGAGAAGATTATGGATACGATAGAAATGGCGCTTGCGGCTGCATATAAGAAAGAATACGGGAAAAAGGGGCAAATCGTGAAGGCTGCTTTCAATCCGGAGACGGGTGACGTTTCTTTCTTGCAGATGAAAATCATTGTAGATGAGACTATGATAAAATCTGAGGAGGAAATTGCGGCTGAAGAAGCGCTCCGGCAAGCAGCGGAGCAAGGTGAACGACATCAACCACGCCGTGGCGATGATGATGATGAGGATCGCGTGGCTGAAGATGGTGAGACGCCGCGCAAAGTGCGGTTTAACCCGGAGCGGCATCTTATGCTGAACGAGGCGCGTAAAATCAAAAAAGACGCCGAGCTGGGGGAGGAGATGACCTTTCTTTTGGAGACGCACGATGATTTCGGCCGCATTGCGGCGCAAACCGCAAAACAGGTTATTATTCAGCGGATACGCGAAGCGGAACGGGAAGCTGTGTTTGAAGAATATCATGATCGTGAGGGGGAAATTGTTTCGGGTTTGGTGCAACGCGTGGAAGGGCGCAATGTATTTGTTGATTTGGGACGTTCCACAGCGCTTCTGCCGCCCGAAGAGCAGGTAACATTCGAGCGCTATCGCATAGGAGAACGCATAAAAGCCCTCCTTCTTTCGGTGGAAAAAAGCGCGCGTGGACCGGTGTTGTGTTTGTCGCGCTCGCACCCGCGGTTTGTCTCAAAGCTGTTTGAGTTGGAAGTGCCGGAGATTGCATCAGGAGCGGTGGAAATACGGTCTATCGCGCGCGAGGCTGGCTCTCGGTCTAAAATTGCCGTTTTTTCCAATGAAGAAGGTATTGATCCGGTGGGGTCGTGTGTGGGTCAGAAAGGCGTGCGGGTAAGTACGGTTATAGGTGAACTGAGTGGGGAGAAGATTGATATTATTGAGTGGGATGAAGATCAGGCGCGGTTTATCTCAAACGCGCTTTCTCCCGCGCGTGTGATTGGTGTTGAAATACATGCTGATACAAAAGAGGCACGCGTGATGGTTATAGATGAGCAGCTCTCGCTTGCAATTGGCAAAGGTGGCCAAAATGTGCGGCTTGCTGCAAAGTTGACCGGCTGGCGGATAGATGTACGGGGCCGGGGAGAAGCACCGTCGGCGGAGGAACAAGGACAGGATGGCGAAGGGGAAAAGGAAATCAGTGGGGCTGAAAACAAATCTAGTGATTAACTAATTTATTTTTATGATAGAAACTCTCGCAATTATTGTATCTCTCATCGCTATCTTGTACGCATTTTGGCTCATGTGGTCTATCCGCAAATCATCTGCCGGAACGGATGAGATGCAGGACATCTCACGCGCCATTGAAGAAGGGTCACGCGCGTATCTCAAGCGCCAATACCGGGTTGTCGCCGCTGTTGCCGTGGTAATCGCTGTGTTTCTTGCGCTTGTGCCATCTTTAGGACGGGAAGTGGCTGGCGGATTTTTGCTGGGAGCATGTGCCTCGGCGCTTGCCGGGTATATCGGCATGATGACGGCGGTGAGGGCTAACGTACGTACGGCCGAAGCCGCGCGGTCGGGTCTTGCAAAAGCGTTTGGTCTTGCGTTCAAGGGAGGCGCGGTTACAGGGTTTTTGGTGGTAGGTCTTGGGCTTCTTGTTGTAGCGGGCCTTTGGAAAGCGACAGGTGATATATCTGTGCTCATCGGTTTGGGATTTGGCGGGTCGCTCATTTCCGTATTCGCACGGCTCGGCGGCGGCATTTTCACCAAAGGAGCTGACGTGGGCGCGGATCTTGTGGGCAAGCTGGAAGCGGGCATTCCGGAAGATGATCCTCGAAACCCTGCGGTTATCGCGGATAATGTGGGGGATAATGTGGGGGATTGCGCTGGTATGGCGGCCGATCTCTTTGAAACGTATGTGGTTACCATGGTTGCCGCGATGATATTGGGTTTTGCGATTTTCAGCGGTATTGAAGCTGTAATGAGTTTGCCGCTGTTATTGGGCGCGATATCTTTACTTTCATCGCTCGCAGGATCGTTTGCGGCGCGGATGTCCGGAAATGGATCCATCATGGGTACACTCTACAAAGTATTGGGCGTCTCGGTGGGTGTGAGCGGTGTGTTATTTATTCCGGCGATACGCGAGCTTACTGTTATGCCAGGGAGTGCCGCAGGGGGAGTTTTTGATACTATGGTGAAGATCCCAGCTTCCTGGGTGAGTTTGTACGGAGCCGCGTTGGTTGGGCTTGCTGTTACGGTTCTCATGGTGCTTATCACCGAATATTATACTTCAAAACGGTTCCGGCCGGTGCGTTCCATAGCTAATGCGTCCGCGCAAAGCCCAGGCACCAATATTATTATGGGTCTTTCAGTCGGCATGGAAGCGACCATAGCGCCGGTGGTTGTGATAGCGCTCGGGATGCTTTTTGCGTTTAACTTGTTTGGCTTGTATGGTGTTGCTATCGCAAGCGTTGCCATGGTGTCACTTACGGGTATTATTGTCGCGATTGACGCGTTTGGACCCATTACGGACAATGCGGGCGGTATTGCCGAGATGGCGGGGCTTCCGGTTGAAGTGCGCAGAATAACGGATGCGTTGGATGCCGTGGGTAATACAACCAAGGCGGTTACCAAAGGATACGCCATCGCGTCTGCCGGGCTTGCAGCACTCGTGCTGTTTGCGTCATATACACAAGAGCTCGCGGCGGCGGGAGCGCGAGTAGTATTTGATCTCGCGGATCCTCTGGTTATTGTTGGTATCTTTTTGGGTGCTGCACTCCCCTACCTTTTTGGCTCGCTTGCGATGCGCGCGGTAGGCAAGGCGGCTGGAAGCGTTGTAGATGAGGTACGGCGGCAATTTAGGGAAATTCCCGGCATTATGGAACGCACCGCAAAGCCGGATTATGCCCGCGCGGTTGATATTGTTACCAAAGCAGCGCTCCGGCAAATGATATTTGGCGCCTCAAGTTTGGCCGGGCTTCTCATCGGTGTTATTACATCGGGTCTCTTTCTTGCGCTCTCAATGACATCAGGGGGTGCCGCATGGGATAACACCAAGAAATTTATTGAAGAAGGAAATCTCGGTGGCAAGGGTTCCCCCGCGCATGCCGCGGCCGTTATCGGCGATACGGTCGGCGATCCCTACAAAGACACGGCCGGTCCCGCGATAAACCCCATGATAAAGGTGGTGAACATTGTGGCATTACTTTTGGTGCGGTTTTTGGTATAACGGGCCGGGGTATTTATGGCAAATAAAAATCCGTACAACAATGACCTATAAACCGGTAGTTCTCGTAGTGCTTGATGGCGTTGGTGTGCCGCCCAGAGGCGGCGATCACCCTTTTGCCGAGGCGCGGCTGCCGACATTCCGCGAATTTGAACAGTTTTATCCGTTTACAACGTTGAGCGCGTCGGGCGTTGCGGTTGGTTTGCCATGGGGAGAGGAAGGAAACAGCGAGGTGGGGCATCTTACCATGGGCGCGGGGCGTGTTATATACAATCATCTCCCGCGCATCATTACGGCAATTAGCGACGGATCATTTTTTGAAAACACAGCGCTCAAAAACGCATCAGCACATGTGAAAAAAAACAACTCCGCGTTGCATTTGATGGGGCTTTTTTCGAGCGGGTCTGCGCATGCGTATATGAGCCATGTCTATGCCTTGCTTGATTTTGCGGAGCGCGAAGGACTCGAGCATGTGTATATTCATCCATTTACCGATGGCCGCGACGCGCCTATCGACGAGGGTGCGCGTGATATAGCCGAGCTTGCGAATAAAATTGCCGCATCGTATTCTCACGTCGCGATCGGCAGTGTGATGGGGCGATTTTTTTCCATGAACCGCGACGGAAACTGGGATCGCACCGAACGCGCCTATAAGCTTTTGGTAGAGGGTGAGGGCGCATCGTTTACGGATACGGCGGCCTATGTTGGCACGGCGTATCAAAAAGGGCAGACGGATGAATTTATAGAACCGGCATACCATGTAGGCGAGAACGGCGCTCCCGTGCGACTCATACAAGACGGAGATGCGGTGGTGTACTGGGATTTTCGCGAGGACAGCGCGCGCCAGCTTACGTCTGCGTTTGTGAGTGATGATTTTTCTTATTTTACGCGCAAAAAACTTGAGAATCTTTTTTTTGTGACAATGACCGAATACGACCCAAAGTTTTCTGCGGCGGTGGCGTTTTCGCCCGTGGAAATTGAGTGGCCGCTCGCGCGCGTGTTTTCTCAAGCATCCAAAATACAGTTGCATGTCGCCGAGTCCGAGAAATACGCGCACGTGACCTATTTTTTTAATGGAGGGCGCGAGGATCCGTTTCCGGGCGAGGAGCGTGTGTTGGTGCCCTCACCGCCCGCGGTAAATTTCAAAGACCAGCCGGAAATGGCGGCCACGGGCGTCACTGAAGCCGTGTTGGGCGGTATGCCAACCTATGACTTTATTCTCGCCAACTACGCGAATGGGGATATGGTGGGGCACACCGGCGATTTTGAAGCTACCGTAAAGGCGCTTGAAATTCTTGATAGGGAATTGTCAAAAATAAAAAACGCCGTACTTGGCGCCGGCGGGGTTTTATTGGTAACGGCAGACCATGGCAACGCCGAAGAGAAACGGTATCGCGGGTCAGGCGAGCCGCGCACAAAACATACCACTAATCCCATACCATTTTTTCTTGTTGCGGACGCATACCGGCGGCTCGAACCGAGAACTGATGCCGCGATAGGGGGTCAATATCATGATCAGGGCGGCGTATTGACGGATGTTGCGCCGACAGTTTTGGAACTGGCAGGCATAGAAAAACCCGGCGAGATGACAGGGATAAGTTTGCTAGGGCACCTTACTTCCCGTTCTTCCGTTTGATGATTTCGTCTATGAGGCCATATTTTTTTGCTTCCTCCGGGTCCATGTGATAGTTGCGGTCGGTATCGCGCTGTACTTCAGTGAGTGATTTTCCGGTATGACGCGAAAGAATCTGGTCGAGCTTGGCGCGTAGGCGCATGATATGCTTTGCTGAGATTTCAATATCGGTGGCCTGTCCCTCGATGCCGCCCGCCATTACTTGGTGAATCATAATCTCGGCGTTTGGCAGGGAATATCGTTTGCCTTTGGCGCCGGCGGCCAAGAGCAATGCTCCGCCGGAAGCAGCCATGCCTACGCAAATCGTGGAAACTAATGGTTTTATATACTGCATAGTGTCATAGATAGCAAGCGCTGAGGAAACCGATCCACCGGGGGAGTTGATGTAGAGCTGGATGTCTTTTTTGGGATCCTGTGATTCCAAAAACAAAAGCTGAGCGATAACAGTGTTTGCCAGCGGGTCATTGATGACGCCGCCCAAAAACACTATGCGTTCCTTGAGAAGGCGCGAGTAGATATCGTAGGCGCGTTCGCCATACGTTGTTTTTTCTATGACGGTGGGAATAAGCATAGTAGTAATGGCTAATACTGATTCGTTATTCGTTGATTCTTTCCAAAAACTCAAATACTTTTATGTTCCGTAACACACCATAAGCATACTCTTTTACGCGCACGAGGTCAATGTTCTTTTTCTCGCTCTCGTCTCGACTCGCAAGGTAATTATATACCCACGCGTTGAGTTCATCGTCGGACGGCTCGATATGTTCATTTTTCGCTATCTCTCGGAGTATCAGCGCGCTTGCCGCACGTTTTTCGGCGTCTTTTTGCCATTCTGTATTCAGGTCGTCTTGTGTTTTTTTTATGTGAGAGAGATATGCCTCCCACGTCATGCCAATGGATTCCACGCCGTTTTTTAACTCTAAACCCATCTTTTCTTTTTCTGATTCAACAAGAATATCGGGCAGTTCAATCGTTGTTTTTTCCGCGACGGCGCCTAAAAGTTCCATACGTCGTTCATCGCGCGCTTTTTGTTCTTTTTCAAACTTCATGTTCTCGCGGATCGAGTTTTTCAAATCGTCCACAGTGTTATACGCGCCGAGCGATTGCGCGAACTCATTGGTAAGTTCCGTTGTTTCTCCATTTTTTGCTGCCCGCGATTTTTGGAGCCAGTCGATTGTTTTGTTTAATTCCTCATCGGTTATGATGATTTCTTTTTTCTGTTCCGCGTTTTTCTTCGTTGCCATGTCTTTATAGTCGGGCAATGTAATTTCCGGAAGTACGGCAATTTCTGCCTCAAACTCAAGCGGATTCCCGCGCGCGAGTTTTGTAATGCGTACGTGCGGGTGGCCGATAGCGTCAATATGGTGTTCTTTCAATATGGTAGGGTACACCTTGTTCAATGCTTCGCTTGCAGCTTCTTCCAAAAGCGTTGCTTCTCCTATTTTTTCTACCACCATTTTTTCGGGCGCCTTGCCCTTGCGAAACCCCGGGAGCTCGGCTTTGGCGACAGCCTGTTGGGTTACCTGTTGTATATGTATGGTAAACTCTTCTGCAGAAAGCGACGCTTTGACGGTAACGGTTGATTTTGGTTTTTTCAGTAGTGCTACCTGCATTGGCATAGAATACCATGGAATATGCGTATTTTCAATGGCATGATATAATTATTATATGAACGAAAAGGAACCAAACACGCCGTCTTCCGAGCCGTCTATTACTGCCGAAAGCACGTCCGATACTGAACAAGACATTCACGCAGCGATAGATGCTGCCCTGGAGACAGCAGTAACGCCTCAATCGCTTGATTCGCTCCTGAAGAACATGGAAAAAATAAAGACAATACCATTGGAAGAGGCACAACGTTTTATGAGCCGATTTGAAACGAATATCGTGCCCCAGCTGCGGGAAGATAAGTCACTTCATGAGGGTATGCGACATCGCGAACGTTTGGAACGGTTTGTATCCGAGGTGGACCGGAGGAGAAAAATTGTGAATGAAGAACGCGCGCGTATCAAAGCGCAGGAAGAGAAGTTGCAGCAAGCGCGACTGGATGCCCATACAGCGTATAAAAAACCAGACGATGCTCACATACCCGCAACATTTGTTGCTCCCGGAAGAGGCGTCCAAAGCGTCCCAAAAGAAAAACGCGGATTCTTTTCAAAAATATCTGAATTTTTTCGCGGCACATAACGCATTGTGGAGGAGTGGCCGAGTGGTTGAAGGCGCGGCTCTCGAAAAGCCGTATACGGGAAACCGTATCGTGAGTTCGAATCTCACCTCCTCCGCCAGATTACCAAGTTTGAACCGAAGTAGAATAAGGATTCTTGGACAACAGCAATATGCAAAAACGAACATTACCCCAAATTAAGAAAGCACTTCAAGAACTTTCGAAAAAAGGTTGGATTAAATCTAATCGGAGCCACAATACCGGAATAGGTAAAACTTTAGAGGACTATCTTGGCATTACGGAAAACAATATTGCTCTGCCAGACTTTGGAGTAATGGAATTGAAATCTCAAAGACTGAACACTCTTTCGATGATGACTTTGTTTACGAAAAGTCCTGAGGGTATTACAAATGCTGAAATAAGAAAACGCTTTGGTTACCCTGATCCTGAATTTCCTAAGATTAAAATTCTTCATCAAACAATTTTTGATGGCAAAAAGAATAGAATGGGTTTCCAAGCTACTATTGATGAGAAACAAGGAAAACTTCTTATTCTAAAAAATGGTAAACTATTAGGCTATTATAGTTTAGCGTTTTTGAGACAAAAAGCTGTAGAGAAAATAGGAAACGGACTCATATTAGTTCGTGCGGTGACAAAGAAAATTCGTGGACACGAGTATTTCCATTATAGAGATGCTTATATTCTGAAAGAAATTGATCCTACTAAATTTGTTACTCACTCAAAATACGATATTCGCTTAGGTGTATATCATAGCGGTAAAAATACTGGCAAACCACATGATCATGGTTCTGCCTTTCGTCTTACAGAGAAAGCTCTACCGCTTTTGTTTAAAGTTCACAAAAAGATTCTTTAGTTTTTTCTCAAAATAATAATACTCTCTTTATTCATTGTTTCCTCTAAGGCGCCAACAATATTTGTTGGAGAGTTTTTGATTGGCATTCTCTTGCCGGGGATATTTCGGACTATTATATCTTCGCAAGTAAATCCTATTTTTTCTGCCAATTCAGCAATAATAAAGTCAGTGGGAATTCGTACTTGTTTAACTAGTCTGTTTCCAACAACAAGACAAAAATACTTTCCTGGTTTAAGTGTTCTGTGTGCTTGTTTTAAACATTCATTTAGCCCGATATTGAAACTCAATACATCTCTTGCTCTTGCCTCATCTTGTTTAGCAATTTTGTCCAGTGACTCCTTGAGGTAATCCGATGAAAGTACGTGAGTCAAGTTCTTGCTGGCTCTACCACCAAGTAGCTCATTATCTACGCCGGAAGCATCATTTGGATCATCGAAAACATCAATCCACTGAGCTGAAAGGCGGCAAAACTGGCCGTAGGCTACTGTGGTTCGACTATCGCCATATGGAGGTGAAGTGATAATACAATCAATAGAATTCGCCTTTATGCCGTTATCTTTTGATGAGTCACCATAAATTATTTTTGTCCACGAATCTTTATCGGCATCTTTATAAAAATCACTCATTCCGGCAATATTCTTCTCTGTGTTTTTTCTGAATATCCCCATGACATCAGGATCATGTTTTTCTAGTTTTTCTCCCTTAACCCGCACCAGTTTAAATTCACCAGTTTTTGTATTTGAGGAATACCGGACTGTCTCACTAAAAGCAACCATCAAAAAATTCTGAATGGTCTCGTCTTTTATTTCTCGCATAGCTTTCTTTAGTTTTGCAAGTTTAACTATGACCTTATCCTTAAACCAAAAATAAATATTCTTAAAATCTGGTCTTTGTATTTCGTTATCTTTAATCTTCTCTACTCTATTAAGTAAGGCTATGTATTCTTTTGTTAATTTTTGAGGATTGATTGGAGTTGTTTTTGCTTTCGCAAGGAAAATAGCTAAAGGATTAAGATCAATACCATAGGCATTTCTCCCTATCAATTTACTTTCGACCAAAGCCGAACCTGAGCCACAGAAAATATCACAGATCGTATCACCCTCTTTACTATAAGTTTCTAACAATCTTCGCCCGACTTGCGGAATAAACATTGCTGGATAGGTATGTATTCCATGCGTATACGATTTTGTCTTTTCTCCTCTATAGTCCCACGAATAGTCTATTTTTCGGACATATTTCTCATCTCTTGATTGCCCTTGATCCAGTTGTGATTCGAGGTTTCGAATAATCTTTACGACAATGCCCCTTACCTCAACTTCATCACGATAGATTGGGAACAATGTCGGATTTGCTGGTTGAAGTCTAAACTTGCCATTTTCACGGTACAGCTTTTTCAATGTTGCTTCATTATCATCGATGATTGCCACAACTGTCTGGCCGTTCTCCGCAACCTCTTGTTTACGAATTACAACAATATCGCCATCGAAAATACCTTCATCAATCATACTGCTACCCTGAACACGCAGAGCGTAATGTTTTCCTTGCTTACTAATTTCGTCCTTTGCTATCGTGATAGTCTCATCGGAAATTTCTATAGCCTCAATGGGCTGACCCGCAGCGATCGCTCCTAGAATAGGAATTTCTATCATTTGCTTTGCCCCGACTGTCGAAACTGCACGGGGCTGATTGTGTTCTTTATTCAAAAAACCAGCATCTTGTAACTTGCTAATGTAATAGTGAGATGTAGAAACAGAGGCAAGCTTAAATTTCTGCTTGATCTCCTCAAGGGATGGGGCGTAGCTGTGCTTTGCCATATAAACCTTTATAAAATCTAGGACTTGAGTTTGCTTTTTTGTAAGCATAATAATATTATAGAAAATAAATAGAATATATACAAGTTAGTTTATCCCCATTTTGCCCTTTATCAGACTTCGATTTCGGCACCTCAAACCATTCAGGATGTACTTTGTAGATAGCCCTTAATTCCTGTATAATTTTATCAATATCTTCGAATTTGAGGCATTTTTTAGTTCAAAGTTCCGGCAATCGCCACCACTAGATTACTAACCTTAAACCAAAGCAAGGTCGGAATAATTAACTGCGGGAAAAAACATAACGACAATTGATTGTCGTCCGGATATTTTGTATCGTACAATAGAAATACTTTAGGGAAGGAGCAGTTATGCCAATAAGTGACATTGATATGTGGGAACTTCTTACAGTAACCACAGAGGATAATTTGCGGGCGGACAATCAGAGGCTTAGATTTCGTATTTCCCAGCAAGCAATCGAGTTGTGCCAGGCAGCAGCCGTTTGTGACGAGCTGAAGATAGAATTGGAACGATTGCGCAATCTTATAATAGAACACGATAGAAAAGGAGGACACAATCGGTGCTGGGAAAATTGTCGGGAACTGTCTAAAAAAGCGCTCGGGGCTGACGCGTCGCTGTGTTATGACCGTGAGTCAACACCGTTTGCCGAGATACTTCTCTGTTGTCTAGATTACCAAGCAAAACAGCGTGATCTTACGCTGGATGACGAAACATTGGTAAAAAAGTTACTTGAGGTAGTGAAAAGTTATTTGTAGAAACAAAGTTAGCGCGGTGTTGCCAGAACACCGCTTTTTGCTTGTTGGGGCGTAATCTGTTATACTTCTACATGTTATTATACACTCCATGAACCCCGTTAGATAATTTTAAATATCTTTCGGGATAAGGGGGAGGTCTTATTAATGGCATAATCGTACAAAAAAATACGCTATGAATTTTTTGTATCTAACGGGGTGAACGGTTCGCCAGAGACAATTCTCATCGCTTCCTCGGTTGTTCTTTTTCTTGGCGTTGTTGTTCTTGGTGCGTGGCTTTGGAAGATTGAGCGGCGGCTCGGCGTGTTTCTCCAGGGAAAGGAGGCAAAAAGTCTGGAAGATGTGTTGGTGCTGCTTCGGAAAGAAACAATGGAAGCGCGCCGATCGCTTCAAGACTTGGACAGCCGCATGGAAGAGGCGCGTGACAGGCTTCGCGATAGTGTGCAACATGTTGGTATTGTGCGGTTTAACCCGTTTCGTGATGCCGGCGGCGACCAGAGTTTTTGCATAGCGCTCCTTGACGAAGTCCGCAACGGAGTAGTTATATCAAGCTTGTATGCCAGAGACGGCGTACGGGTATATGGAAAGCCTGTTGTTAAAGGAAAATCTACCTACCAGCTTTCCAAGGAAGAGGGGGAAGCGATACAAAAAGCAATACAGAAGTCATGAATGAGGGAGATACTGTTTTTTCCTGAATTATGAATCAGGAATTTTATTTTATGGATTCGAAAGAAAAACAAAAAACAGACGAAATACCCCGTCCTCCAGTAGTGGTTGTCATGGGCCATATTGATCATGGAAAAACTACGCTTTTGGATTTTATCCGTTCGTCTAACGTCGCCGCTGGAGAAGCAGGAAGCATCACGCAGCATATCGGCGCGTACGAGGTGGAACACAACGGCACGCATATTACATTTCTTGATACGCCGGGACATGAGTCGTTTTCACGCATGCGCGCGCGCGGAGCGCTGGTGGCTGATGTCGCGGTGTTGGTTGTTGCGGCGGATGATGGTGTAAAACCGCAGACACTCGAAGCTCTGCGGGCGGCAAAAGATGCGCATATTCCGTTTGTTGTTGCAATCAGCAAAATAGATACGTCTGAAGCGGATAGTAACCGCGTGAAAGGGGAGCTTGCTGGCGAGGGAGTGCTTTTGGAGGGATGGGGCGGTACGGTGCCGGTTGCTGAAATATCCGCGCGAACGGGGCAGGGCATACCGGAGCTCCTGGACCTTGTTTTACTTGTCTCGGAGATGGAGGAGTTGACAGCATCGCGCGAGCATCAAGGCGGGGGTATTGTGATTGAGTCGCATCTTGACCGCCAGCGCGGTGCGGTGGCAACTATCATTATTAAAGACGGTGTGCTGCGGCAGGGTGACTGGATGCAATGCGGGGGCGAAGTTGGTTCCATCCGCATAATGGAAAACAGCAGAGGCGAGAGTGTGAAAGAGGCCTCGTTTTCAAGCCCCGTGCGCGTTCTTGGCTTTGCTTTTCCGCCAGCCGTTGGAGATACCTGCAGCGTGTATGCCGCAAAGCAAGAGGCCGAAGAAGCGGCACTTGGCTATATCAAAAAGGAAAAGGTACCTGCCGGAGAAAACGAAATACCAGCGCCTCCAGCTCAAGAACTAACAGAGGGCGTTGCAATGGTTCCGCTTGTTATCAAAACGGATGTTGCCGGCTCGCGCGAAGCGTTGGAATGGGAAGTTGCGCGGTTGAGCGATTCTTTGCTGGATATTCGCATTCTTCGGAGCGGCGTCGGGGATATTTCCGATGACGACGTAAAGTTAGTCTCCGGAACAGAGCAGGCAATTATAATCGGGTTTAAGGTAAAAGTTTCCTCATCGTCGGCATCGCTTGCCGAGAGGTACGGTGTTACTATCTACACAGCAGACATTATCTACGAACTTCTCGATTGGCTTCGGGCTGAACTTGAGAAACGCATGCCACCCGAAATTTCTCGCGCCGAAGAAGGTGCGCTTCGGGTGCTAAAAGTGTTTAAAAAGAATGGCGCGTCCGCGGTGTTTGGCGGGAGTGTGACGCGCGGGGTTATTCGCAACGGCGCAAAGTTTGAAATTATGCGCGGGAACGATCGCATGGGAACAGGAACTATAACCAACACGCAGAGAAATAAGGTAGACGTGAAAGAAGTTTCAGGCGGTTTTGAGTGCGGCCTCGCTGCTACGGTGGAGGGGCAGCTCGAAGAAAAAGATACTATCATCACGTTTACCGAGACGGTAACGCAAAAGAAGCTTGGGAGATAATGCATGGAGCGTAAGGACGAAAAACTTACATCTATTATTCGCGATGAAGCTGCCACGTTCATAGAAACGCACGCGGATATCCCTCCCGGCGTTTTTCTTACGGCAACGCATGTTATGCTCTCGCCCGATCATCACTTTGCGGATGTTTTCATTTCCATTTACCCGACAGGCCGTATCGGTATTTTTCTCAACAAATTTCGCACGTGGCAGCATGCCTTTAACGTTTATGCGAGAGAAACACTTCGGCTAAAGAACATACCCGCGGTGCGTTTTAAGCTGGATGATACGGAGTTAAAACAGGAACGGATTGAGAACCTGTTGGAAGGAGGTGGAAAATGACGTATATTTGGAGAGGATGGCGTGGTAGCCAAGTGGCAAGGCATGAGTCTGCAAAACTCATATACAGGGGTTCGATTCCCCTCCACGCCTCAAAAATAAAAAAATAAGGGCGAGTGGCGTAATTGGCAGCCGCGCACGACTTAAGATCGTGTGCCGAAAGGCGTGAGGGTTCGACTCCCTCCTCGCCCACCA
>VMFT01000034.1 GCA_007376195.1 Parcubacteria group bacterium Gr01-1014_29
CCTCCTCCAAAACAAATTAGTGCGCGCAAGCGCGCCGAATTCGTCTGAATTAGCGGGGGGAAATCAGTGGGACGCGCTTTGCGCGTCCCACCAAAAAGTCGGTCTTTTGTCTGAAACTCGGATTCTGGAGCCGATGGTCGGACTTGAACCGACAATCTATCGCTTACGAAGCGATTGCTCTGCCATTGAGCTACATCGGCACTATATTGGAAACTATCATATTTTTCATATTTGTCGAGTGCTCTGGTGTGCGTGGTATGTGTATGATACTATATTTTCATGAGTAACCCCACGGAGCGAATCGGGCGGTTGGCCGATATGGTCCCCCACGTGCGGGACCGTCTTTGACATTGCCGCAAAAAAAGAAGAGATCCTGCGTCTTGAACACGAAACCCAGCAAGCTGGTTTCTGGAACGATCCCCAACAGGCTGCTAAAATAACGAGCGCTATCGCGGATTTGAAAGAGGAAGTTGCGTTGTGGGACGGACTTATGGGCGAAATTCACGAACTTGAGGAATTGGTTGCTGTTGCGGCCGGAGACAACGCGCTGCAAGAAGAATTAGAGAAAAAAGTCTCCGATTTGGAAACGCGCTATCAAGCAGCCGAAACGTCGCTTCTTTTTTCCGGAAAGCACGATAAAGGAAACGCGAGTGTTTCCTTATATGCGGGAGCGGGCGGAGAGGATGCCGAGGATTGGGCGCGCATTCTTTTTCGCATGTACCAGCGCTTTTGCGTCCTACGTGGCTGGCAGCTTACGGAACTGCATCGGCATGAGAATGAAATGGGCGGCATCAAGAATGCCACGTTCGAGGTTGCTGGAAAAAACGCCTATGGATATTTGAAGGGAGAACAAGGCGTGCATCGTTTAGTGCGCATTTCTCCGTTTTCCGCGAAAAAATTGCGGCACACGTCATTTGCGTATGTGGAAGTATTGCCCGATGTCGGGGATGCGCCCGAAATTGAAATTCCTCCGGAAGATGTCGAAGTTGAGTTTACCCGTTCCGGAGGCAAAGGCGGACAGAATGTAAACAAGCGCGAAACTGCGGTACGTCTTACTCATAAGCCTACTGGTATTGCGATACGCGTGGAGACACAGCGTTCCCAAGGACAGAATCGTGAACGCGCCATGAGCATGTTGAAAGCAAAACTTTTCCAATTGCGGGAACTTTCACATAAGAAGGAGATCGCAGATTTAAAAGGTGCTAAAATAGCAATTGAGTGGGGAAGTCAGATACGTTCGTATGTGTTCCATCCCTATCAAATGGTGAAAGATCATCGCACGGGCGTGGAAACATCGCAGGTAGATAAGGTGCTGGACGGGGAATTGGAAGAGTTTGTGGAAGCGGAATTAAAATTTGTAAGGTAATCCTACTTCGCTCTTCCTCCTTCACCCTTTGGGTTTCGAAGGACAAGTCGAGCTTCGCAGGATGCTCAAAAAATATATTCGCTAACGCTCATTATTTTTTGGCACATGATATTTTTCGACAACGTTTCAAAAATATATAATAAAAATTCTATTGCGCTTGAAGGCGTAACTCTTTCGATTGAGCCGGAAGAATTTGTTTCTATTGTGGGACAATCTGGTGCGGGAAAAAGTACCATGTTGCGCCTATTGCTTGCCGAGGAGCAGCCTACAGAGGGCGCGGTATTTTTTAACTCGGTTGCCTTGCAGGATTTATCGCGCAAAGAAATTTCCGGCATCCGGCGCCAGATCGGCACCGTATTTCAAGATTTTCGGCTTCTGGCGCACAAAACCGCATACGAGAATATTGCGTTTGCCATGGAAGTTGCTGGGCATACCGATGACATTATTGCGGCAGACGTTCCCCAAGTGCTGGAGCTGGTTGGGTTGGTGGATAAGGCATGGAATTTTCCGCACGAGTTGTCAGGCGGTGAAAAGCAGCGCGTCGCGATTGCGCGCGCTATCATAAATCGGCCGGATGTTGTAATAGCCGATGAACCAACGGGCAATCTCGATCCTCTGAATACATGGGAAATCATCAAGCTTCTTGCTAAAATTAATGAGTTGGGTACAATCGTGATACTCGCCACGCATAACCGCGATAGTATCAATGCGTTGGGCAAGCGCGTGGTAACGCTTGATAAGGGGCGTGTGGTGCGCGATGAGAAAAATGGGAGATATGTATTAAAATAGCTTATGGTCATTAACTTAAAACGCATAATAAAAGCAGGAGTTGTGAATTTCTGGCGGAACGGCTGGATATCATTTGCTACCGTGCTTATTATGACGCTGATGCTGTTTGTGGTGGGGAGCGTTTTGTTAGGGAATGTCATTTTGACGTCTGTTCTTGCTTCTCTTGAGGACAAAGTCGATATTACCGTATATTTCCAGCTAGATGCGCCTGAAAACGAAATACTTGTTGTACGCGATTCGCTCGCGGGGCTGGGAGAGGTGAAAGAAGTTGAATATGTCTCCCGCGAGGAAGCGCTCGCGCAGTTTCGCGATAGGCATCAGGAAAACGCGCTTATTACGCAGTCACTCGATGAGCTGGAGGAAAATCCGCTCGGAGCAAGTTTGAACGTGCGGGCATCGGACCCGTCGCAGTATGGAGCAATCAGCAACTTTCTCGAGGCAAACGCATTCAGTAGCATACTCGACAAGGTAAACTACCGCCAGAACCAGCTGGTTATTGACCGTCTGTCATCTCTATTGATGTCATCGCGCAAAATCGGTATTGCGGTAAGTATATTGCTTGCGGGGATTGCGTTTTTGGTGGCATTCAATACTATCCGCATGGCAATTTATACCAGCCGCGAAGAGATAAAAGTTATGAAGCTTGTCGGCGCCTCTAACTGGTATACCCGCGGACCGTTTTTGGTAGAAGGGTTTTTACACGGCTTTTTTGCCAGCATTGTCGCGTTGATTATATTTTTTCCGCTTACGTACTGGTTGGGTCCCAAGGCGGAGTTGTTTTTCGGCGGTTCTGATTTGTATGTGTATTATGTTACGCATCTTCTGGAATTTTTCCTCGTCTTGTTTCTGATCGGCATTGTGATAGGCATTATATCGAGTTCCATTGCCATCCGCCGGTATCTGCGGGCGTAGTAAATAGTGGGTAGTTTGTAGTTGGTAGTGATTAAAAAAGGCTGAAAATTTTTGTGAAATGATGTACTATAAAAAGCGCGCAGTGCGCCTTTTTTCTCACTCATACATATTCATATTGCCGGGTCGTCTAATGGTAGGACACATGCCTCTGGAGCATGGTATCGGGGTTCGAGTCCCTGCCCGGCAGCCACTGTGTACGAAGGGACACGAAAGCGTCCTTTTGCGCTTTATTTGTAAGCATTTTCTGTGGTTCTAACCTTACATATCGTGCTTCAAGAGCAGGGTAGTCATTTTTGATTGGAGCAAACCACTCATTTGGTTCAATAAACAGTTTTTGGTCTTTCATTATCGGCGTTTTGCCGAGAGCGAGTAAAATTTCTTTTTTCAGTTCTAACCCTTCTTTACCTTTTGCCATCAAGAACGCTTTGCGGGCATAAGTCGCAAAGCTAAATGTTTTTTCAGTAAGCTCAAGCCATTTCTCGGCTCGTGTTTCGGTCTCCCGCAGGTTTTCTTTCATTTGGGCGATTTTGCTCTGGAGCGTGTTTTTCTCTTTGATAAAAGTTTCATCATCAATAAGCTGGCGGTATCTCATCTTGGTAAGCTCGTCCAGCTCCTTTTGGGTCTCTACCAAGTTTTTGTGCCGCATTTCATAAACCTTTGTTCTGTCCTCAATCTCGGTGTCGTTCTTTTTATTCAAACCCTCCAACGCCCACTCCAAAAACTCTGGCAGTATAGTATATTTTTCTATTTCCTTTTCAATCATCATCTCCAAATCATCCACGGGGATATTTTTCTTTTGATTACACTTAATCTTTGTCGTTTTCCTCGTGCAGTGATAATAAGTGTATTCTCTAGTTTCGTCCGTGCTCTTGATGATTTTCTTTTTGGTCTCAGCAGTATAAAGACAATCACATACGCCGCAACGAATAGAACCCGTAAAGGCGAACTCGTGGTGTTTTGGTCTCGGCTTACCTTTTCTCCCCAAAAGCATCTGCACTCGGTCAAATTCTTCAATGGTTATCATCGGCTCGTGCTTGCCGCTATATTGAGTGCCATAGTAATCAATAACGCCTGCATAGAAAATGTTTGTGAAAATTTTATAAATTCCGCTTCTTGAGAGCGGTTTGCCGCCATATCCTTTTTTATTGAAAGTTCTTGTCTTAAAGCCCCATTCATGATTGGCAATATCCAAAATCTTTGGGGGCGTGTAACTGCCCGTGAGCATTAAATCCCACATCTTTCTTATGAGATTAAAACGCTCTGGGTCTTTTGTGATTGTCTTTTCTGCTTTGTCATTGAGATAACCAAGTGGGGCAAGGTTTGGCTTCCATCCTTTTTGCAGTTTACTCTCCGTGCCTCGCTTCACATTTTTTCGCAAATCCAAGATGTATTGATTTGCCATTCCACTCTCAACACTGAAAAGCAGGACATTATCATCTGGCAGATACTGTCGGTCTATGGTTTGGATTGATTTGAGTATTCCTTGTTGCAAAAGCCAGCCCAATTTACCACTATCAATCGGGTTGCGAGAAAGGCGGTTAATCTGCCAGCATAAAATTCCGCTCGCCTCGCCGTTTTCAATTCGCTGTATCATCTCATCAAAGATAGGGCGGTTGTTTGGCTTCTTTGCCGATTTTGCCTCGGTATAGATTTTCTTAATATCCAAATTCAAATAGCTGGCAAGCTGTTTGAGCCGATTTATCTGGTCATCAATGGATTGCACCTGTCGGTCTTCGCTCTCCGATGACTTTCTGGCGTAAAGGAAGTATTTAATTTTGGTTGTTTCTTGCTTCATAAAACTCAAAGGGACGGCTCTGTGGTTGACCCAACGCACATCCCAGAGGAATGCTTTGTTGGCACAGAAACCGCCCCTTTGGGGCAACAAAGCAAATAAAAAGCTCTGGGTTTATTGGTGCTATGGGTCAACATTGCCATAATACCACTATCTATGTGCATTTTCAACTACCTTGTTCACAACATATTCGTCTAATCCTATCTCGGAATTGACCAATTCTTTCACATCAGCAATCATTTGGGTAACAACTCCTTTGTCTGGTTCTAAACACTTTAGTAAATAATTCTCCTTGTTTTCCAAAATAACACGAAGCCCATCTTTTTCTAAATCTTTAGTTTCCAAACTTTCTATAAATTCGTTGTGCTTCTCAACAAAATTTTCTGTCCACGACCAGTATGACCTAATCTTTGAATAAGTAATTTCATCAAAAAGTGGCAGGTCTAATTCTTTTTCCAATGTTTCTACCGCCGCTCTATATTCAAAGAGGGTTTTAATTTTATTTTCCAAGAACTGAATAATCGTTATCTGCAAATCATTAAGTTTATTTATTTTTTGAACCCCGAATGCTATATAAAGAAAAGTTTTCTCTATTTCATCACACCAAAGCAAAAGACCGCACCACTTGTAAATGCCAATAAAGTATTCATACTGCCTAAAATCTTCGGCTTCGGTAAAGCTCATAAGTGCGTTTTTCTCTATCATACTTAACAACGATTTTCCATTTAATCCCTTAAGCCAATCCGAAATGAGGAGTTTAATACGCTCTTTGGTTGATAGAGTCGGTACTAATTTTGTAATGTCGGCTTTGTCCATAAAATTAGCGTTTATTTTTTCGTTCCAAAATAAAACTTTTTACAAACTCTAATTTTTCGTCCAATTCATCAACCTCTAACGCCTTGATGGCTATATTCGCCAAATAACCGACACAATTCGCCTTCTGGTGGGTCATCGGTTCTGTCCTCACTCGGTTTATGGTGTCTTCAAGAAGCGCCAAAATATCTTTTGTGCTTCTTACGGAAACTGGGTCTAATGGTTTTGCCTCTTTTCTTGGCTTCGGCGCAAAGCCGCCACTCAAGACTGCTTGCTCTTTTTCGGCTTGAGTTTCGGGATTATGCGTGAAGCAATAATCAACCCCTTCCATAGCGTTGGCTTCGCATTGCTCGCTATTAAGTTTTTGAAATTGGCATTTCATAAGGTTTCGCTTATGGGGGAGGGTGTCAGAAAACTCCCAAATCTGGAGTTACCCCACCCTCGGTTGCACTATTGTTTTCCTCGCTGGTGCTTACCCCACCACTCGTTTCACTATTGTTTTTGTCAGGGGATTTAGTGGATAGTGCGGTAGGGTAAATCAGCATTTTGCGTCTATCTGTTTGGTCTGTCTCTTGGGTTATCAATCCAGCAGTTTCCAGCATTGGCAAAATCTGCTGGCGTAGCTGGTTCGTGTCCAACATTCGCCCATATACCTCAAAGTGTTTTTGTAGTAGCTCTTGCCGTGATAAACCGAGCTTTCCTGTTATTTCCTCAAATCCCTCGCTCCTGTTGCCATTCTTATCATTCCACGCTTTTAGGATAATCTCTTGGTAGAGGTTATAAATATACGGCGGCAGGTTCAGTTCTTGGCTTATAGATATGGCATCCCAAATCTTAAATGCTTGCTCAATGTCATCTTCATTGGCGGTAATCGTTGTGCCGTTTTTCTCTCGCCACCAGAGATTTATAATGGCAAGGGATTTGATGAGCGAGGTAAGGCGTTTGATGTCTCGTTGATGGCGAGGTTTGAGCACTTTGTGTTCGCTCAAAAATCTATCAACGACTTTTTGGTAGCTTGCAATGTTTATTTCACGGATACCCACCTGCTTGATTGCCCGTATCCTTTCTTTAAGAAGTTTCCGCTCTGGGTTTTCATCAAGCCAGCTCTTGTAGCTTTCAGCGTCCGCCTCTTTTTTAATGCTCTCCAAAATTCCTTGCCTGATTTTTTCGTGATTAACCTCTGGGCTTAAGAGTAAAAATCGGGTGGCTTCTTGTTCATTAATTGTCAATCCTGCTGTGCAGAAAATTACCGATGGAAAACCTTTTATAATTACCGTCTTGGTTCGGTTTCCACCCTTCTGATTTTTGTCAGTAATCTTGGAGTGCATTTCTTTTTCATCGTGTGATAACAACGACCTCAATCGTTCCAAAAGAGCCGTGTGGGGTTGGTCTAAAAATATGATTATCTTTCTGGACAGGTCTACGGTAATAGTATTTTTATCCTTATTGTATTCACCCTGTTCGTGAAAAAATGCAGTAGGCGAGCAGTTACCTAATTTCATTACATCTTCGCTCGGAAATAAATTTGAAATTTCTAATGGGATGTAACTCTTACCCGTGGATGACGGGGCATTGTAGCTGATATTGAATTGTGCGTTTTCCGTATATGCCGATAGTTCGCAAAGAAAGGTAACGACTTTATTTTCCTCGTCTTGTTTGATGGTCAATCCGAGTATCTCCACAAGCTCTTGCGAGGAGAGCGGTTTGAACTGCGAGGTGTCAATTCTCTCTGGATATTCTTTTGCGTATTTGCCAAACAAATCATCAGGATTGCCGTTGAGTTTTATAAGGTAATCGGTAATGTCGCCGCATTCGCCGACTTCCTGCGGTAGCGAGACAATAAAAATTTCATTTCCAGTATTTTCCAATAATTTTGCCGCTCGTTCCGCTCCTTTTTTGCCAGCGTCATCGTTGTCGTAGCAAATATAGATTTTCTTACCTTTTCCTATTTTTTCGCACCACTCTTGCTTGAAAGTTGTTGCTCCGTGCGTTGAGGTTACGGCAGGGATGTTTTTTGAAAGTAAAGCCAATCTGTCCAATTCGCCCTCGCAGATGACAATCCTCTCGGCACTGCTCGCAAGCGTGTCCCATCCGTAAATCTGTGCTCCGATTTCACCTTTAAGATTAGGGTAGGTTGTTTTATCATTTCCTGCGTTGGGGTCTTGCCGCAACTTGAAAAAGCGAAAAGCCCCATAAATATCTTGTATGGGTATCGTAATCCACCATTTGCTGTAG
>VMFT01000035.1 GCA_007376195.1 Parcubacteria group bacterium Gr01-1014_29
TTTCTTCAACAATATTGAAACAAAAGAAAATCCCGCATGAGGCGGGATTGTTAGGCGCGGTATACTTTATCCACAGTTGTGGAGTTTCGTAATTCAAAGCAATAGAGATTTTTACGGCAGTTCCGCCAGATACGCGTCCAAATCTTTCCTCGTAGCATTGCGTACCGCTTCGTTAATAGCAAACGGTGTAAGACTAAAGAGCGTTCGTTCCGCTATGGATTGGGTTTTTTCGTCGTTAATGGCGAAAATAAGTCCGGCGAATTCTCCGGTGTAAGGGTCAAGAAGAATGCCGCCGGAGGATCCTTTTTGCGAGCCAAGGCCTTGTGTTGATTCTATAAAATAGGCGTCGTGGGCCTGCACGATTGTTTCAGAAAAAGAAAGATAGAGCGCGCTGACAATAATGGGGGACCCCAATAACTCCGCCGGGTAGCTAAATGTGGCGTAAGGAGCTTTATCGGTAACTTGGAATGCGGGGCGGATTGCAAGGGCGGAAAATTTTGCGGACGACTGATCATCATTCAGCACTTTTGTTATTTTCCAGAGAGCTATATCTTTGGCGAGGTTTTCGCGCGCGGTGCTGGTGCTTGAGAATTGCGGGGGTATAAATATCCGTTCGGCAATTGCGTAATTTCGCGCGGGCGAGCCGTTGCGTATGAGGCACGGTTTCGGTTTTGCCGTGTCGGTAACGTGAGCGTTCGTGAGAATATAGCCGTCAGGGTGAATAATCACGCCGGTAGCGATGGCTACTTCGTTTTTTTCAAGTTCGCAAAATAGATTTACCACCCGTTCGGAAGCGAGCGCGTAGAGTGTGTTTTGTCCCAGACGGGTTTTCGACGGTTCCTCTTGCGGAATAAGCAGTTCCTCGCGCACTGTTTTGAGGTTTTTGGTAATCTCGCCGAGTATTTCTTCGTGCGGGGGCGCTTTTTGAGGTTGTTCTTTCTGGTCTGTTTCTGGCCGCGGTTCATTTACAGGTGCTTCATGGTTGGCGGGCGCTTCATAATTGAATAAGTAATCTTGGTTATTCAACAATTTCAGCGAGTTTGGAGAAAACCAAAATGTAGATCCCAACACAAACAAACCTATAGCAAGAATACTTGTGCGAATGGTATTGCTCATGAGTTGTATTATAGAATATCATTGGTATTGTGGCAAAACAGATAACTGGAAAATGGAACATAGGCGTGTTTGACTCTGGTTTGGGCGGGCTTTTTTTGTTGCGCGCGCTTACAGAAAAGCTTCCGGCATACGACTATATATATGTTGGTGATACAAAACGCGTACCGTATAGCAATCGGTCGCCGGAAACGGTATACGAGTTTACGCGCGCGGCTGTTAGGTATTTATTTAAAAACGGTTGCCAGCTTGTTGTTCTTGCCTGCAATACGGCATCTGCTCTTGCGTTACGCCGTCTCCAGCAAGAGTTTCTGCCGCAGCAGTATCCCGAACGGCGTATTCTTGGAGTATTGGCACCTCTGGTAGAGGCTATCGAGGAGCGCCACCCGCGGCGGATTGGTGTGCTTGCAACACAGGCAACAGTTAATTCCCATGCAATTACACGAGAACTTAAAAAACGTGTTCCCGGTGTCACTGTTTTTGAACACGCAGCCCCTCTCTTAGTGCCAATGGTAGAAAGCGGGGAACTGCAATGGGCAGATGCCATGCTTACTGCCTACATACAACCATTGCTTCTACAGAGAGTAGAAGGTTTAGCGTTGGGATGTACGCATTACCCCATTCTTAAGCGCCGCATTCGCCGCATTGTGGGTAAGGATATTTCAGTTATTTCTCAAGATGAATTTTTGGGGAAGAAACTCGCCGACTATCTTATGCGTCACCCCGAAATTGAAGTGCTGCTCGGAAAGCGCAAGAAACGCGAATTTTTCGTGACTGATAAAACATCAACGTTGGAAAAACGCGCTCAAGAGTGGTTTGGGAAAAATATAAAATTGAAATTAATACATTTGTAATAAAAAAATACCAACCGCGAGTGGTTGGTGTGAAAGAGTCGCGTTTGGATGGACTATGAGTCGCAATGGGAAAGGATAAATTCCAACTCCGTAATTACTTGCCGGACTCTTTCCGGCGCCAAGTATACTTTTGTTTCCCTGCCCTCTGCGTTCCTTACCCCAAAGAGTACCACCTTAGATGAATCCTGAAGCGTCGGAGCAACAATCAGCCATCTATCCTCTAACTCTCCGGGGAATAATGTCCTCCCGCCCTCTAATAACCCATGTAGCATTTCAACCTCCCTTTCGTCGACATATTTTGTCTGTCTTGTAGCATATAAACAATCGTCTATCAACTCTTTATACTTCTTTCTTTTTCGCTTACACTAAACTCATTCCGCAGACAACGACTTTCCGGATAAAGGAAATTATGATACTATAAAAATATGAATCATAATGAACCGGACGTTAAGCTTCTGATACTTTTTGGTTCGCGTGCGAGAGGCACACAGGGACGTATATCTGACACGGATGTGGCTGTGCTCGCGGATCGGCCGCTTACGGTGAGAGACAAGGGTGTGATTGCAGAGCAAGTTGCGCCAACATTGCATGTTTCCGAAGACGAAATTGATATTGTGGATCTCCAAAGCGCTTCTCCGTTGTTGCAATACCACGTTGCAGAAGAAGGCAAACTGCTGCGTGGTAACACGTTTGATTTTACTCGTTTTAAGGTGCTCGCATGGAAGCGCTATCTTGATACGGCACGTTTTCGCAAAGCGCGCCATGAATCGCTCAAACGGCATGTCGCACGAATTCATTGAGAAAAAATTAGAACAGGTTCGTGTATTGCTTGGTGAACTTGATACGCTTCTCAAGAAGCCTTTTGACGCGTTTGAGAAAGAATTTGTTACGGTACGTGCCGCAGAGCGTAATTTTCAGCTTATTGTTGATCTTGCGAGTGATTGCAATACGCACATTTTAATGGAGCTTGGGCATAAAACGCCAGATTCTTATAGACAATCGTTCATTGAACTTGAAAAAGTAGGAGTGCTTCCAAGAGAACTTACGCGCATACTTGCCGAGAGTGCGCGATTGCGTAATATCCTTGTACACGAGTATGATTTTGAGGAAGACTATAAAAAGTTTTATGATTCAGCAAAAGAGTTTTCTCCGGCATATCGGGCATACATCCGCGTACTCGGAGCGTTCCTTGAAAAGGAACAAGAAATATAAATATTGTCAAGTCTTTACACTTTTTTCTTTTTCACTTACACTAAACTTATTCCGCAGACAGCCCCGACGCAAGGTCGGGGTCCCGACTGGAACGTCGGGATAGGGCAGGCCGATCACCAATGGCCAGAAGTCCCGCCGAGGAATAAAAGGGTATTACCCTTTTATTATCTGCGGCTAAAGCCGCGTTTTTTATTTTTGCTTACAGCTTAGTACTTACAACTTACTGCTGATTTATGGCCATCACCAAAGCAAAAAAAGAACACATTGTTTCTAAGCTTTCACACCTGTTCAAGAAAGCGGATTTGATGGTGTTTGTAGGTTTCAGGAAGCTTTCGGTTGCGAAGGCAAACGAGCTTCGAAGGAAACTTCGGGGGGTTGGCGCAAGCTATACTGTTGCAAAAAAACGGCTTGCTCGCATTGTGTTAAAAAACGAAGGTGTTGAGATGCCAAGACTTGACGGTGAGGTCGCGTTTATTACGAGCGGCGAAGATGTATTGGTTGCGGCAAAGGAAGTGTATGCGTTTTCGAAAAAGAATCGTGAGGAAACAACCATTTTGGGTGGTGTATTTTCCGCCTCTGGCGGACAAAAGAGTATTTTGGATGCAGGGAGCGTTATGCGCCTTGCGCAAATTCCATCGCGTGAGGTGTTGATTGCGCAACTACTCGGCGTGTTACAGGGCCCGATACGCGGTTTGTTAGGTGTGTTAAGCGGCCCACAAAGAGGACTGGTGGTGGCGTTGAGGCAGATAGCAGAGAAAAAATGAATCATGAAGCTTGAATTATGAATTATGGAAAATGTGACTAACCGAGCTCTACACATTTAGACAACATGAACCATAACTCTTAATTCATAGTTCATGATTCAAAATACATAAGGTCGTAAAGCGCACATATTATCAAAATATAATAATAAATAGTATGTCAGAAGAATCAAAAAAAGAAGTTGTGGTTCCCGAGAAATTCAAGAATCTTGTTTCTGAAATCGAAAAAATGAGCGTTCTGGATCTCTCGGAACTTGTAAAAGTGCTCGAAGAAAAATTCGGCGTTTCTTCCGCAATGTCCGTGCCAGCCCAAGGCTGGTCCGCCTCTGGCGGAATGGCAGTTGGCAGTGAAGCGGATAGCGGGGGCGCGGCTGTGGCAAAATCAACATTTACTGTTGAGCTCAAAACAACGGGCGGTCAGAAAATTCAGGTTATTAAGGTGCTTCGTGAGGCAACCGGTCTTGGGTTGAAGGAATCCAAAGATCTTGCGGACAGCGCGCCGAAGGTGGTGAAAGAAAATGCTTCCAAAGAAGAGGCGGAAGATCTGAAAACGAAACTTGAGGCGGTAGGAGCGACAGTTGAATTAAAATAGGGCACATACTATGGTATATACATGCCAAAAGGCAGACCTTTCTGCTTTTTTGGTTTGGTGAGTTAATGCCAATTTTTTGATTTTGGGCTTTGACATTGATTTGACATTTGAGCTTTATCATTTTGATTTTATATTATGGGTTTACTAGAGAAACTATTTGGTTCCCACGCGCGGGTAAAGATGCTGAAGTTGTTTTATTTGAACCCGGAGCAGGTTGTTCCGCCGCGGGATGTCGCAAGGCGTACGCACACTAACGCGGCAGTGGCTCGAGGTGAGCTTCGAATGCTTGCGGATATTTGTTTTATCCGTCGGGCTTCTCATATGGTGACGAAGGAGCCGTCTGATCCAAAAAGCAAGCCCAAGAGGAGAAAAATATCCGGCTACACGCTTGATCAATCATTTCCGTTGTTGGGAGAACTGCGGGATCTCATGCTTACCATTGCGCCTGTTTCAAAACAGGAACTTACAACGCGCCTTCGGCAGGTAGGGCGGGTGAAGCTTGTGGTGCTCTCCGGTATTTTTTTGAAGCGGAGTGATTCGCGCGTAGACATGTTGATTGTCGGAGACAATCTGAAAAAAGGCCAGCTTGATTGGACCTTGCGCTTTGTGGAATCAGAAGTTGGTAAAGAACTCGCGTATGCGATACTAGATACCAACGATTTTAAGTATCGCCTCGGTATGAATGACAAGTTTGTCCGCGACGTGTTTGACTATCCGCATGAGGTTATCATAGATAAAATCGGTATCGTACGGTAGGTGCGTTTTTGAATTTGCGCGCTTAGCTCAGTGGTAGAGCGTTGCATTCACACCTGCCCGCAATGCCTCGGGTCCATAGCTCAGCGGCAGAGCGTTCGATTCACATTCGAAAGGCCGATGGTTCAAATCCATCTGGACCCACATAGCTTAGGCAGGCGGGTTGCAAAGGTCCCTGGTTCGTCATGTCATCCGACATGACGCCCCGTCGAATGACGGGGCGATACCTGCAGCGCGCACCAAACAGGAAATTGCAAACTAGAGGACATTTTTTCTGAAAGGTGCGTAAAAAGATCATTTCGTAACTCAAAATTTCTTAGAAATTGGAGCTCAAAAATATGTAAATTACAGCTGTAATACCCGAGCTTGCTTTACGTCTACTTGATTAGATATAATAGCATAATTAAAGGTAATACTATAAAAAATTACATGCAACATTTTAATGAGAAAGTGGCGCTTGTGGTCGTTTTTGCTGTAAGTGCTCTTGTGGGGATGGTAGTCCCTACGTCTTCTACAATGGCTGCGACCTGTAATCCGGCCGCTCTTACGCGGGTTCGGCTGGGACAGCGCAGTACGGCCGTGGTCAACTTCCAGACGTGTCTTATCCAGATGGGCTATGCAATCCCCGCGGGGCCAACAGGCTACTATGGCACGCAAACACGAGCCGCGGTTGTGAAGTTCTATCAGGGGACAATGAGCATCCAACACGACGGATATTATATTGGACCTCAGGGCATTGGATTGCTCAAACAGCGTGCTGGCGCCCAGGTATCTATTGATACATCAGGCGAAGGTCTGAAAAAAATAAGTTCGAAAGAAGAGTTACGCAGCTATCTTCAGCTCGCTACAACGTTACAGCAAAAATCAGCCAGGCTTGATATGGGAGTTGCCAGTGAAAGATCATTGCTTCCTGCACTATCACCGGCTGCAGAATCTGCCGGGCGCGTCTCGGATACCACTGTGCAGGTCAAGGGCATTGATGAACCGGATATTGTAAAAGTAGATGACAAAACACTCTACGTAGCTGGTTCTGAAATATATTATATGCGAGACATCCCTGTCCCTGCTGCAGAGAGCGTTGCTCCGTCTATCTATCCTCCGCGGTATGATTCACCAAAGACTTCTCTGATCAACGCGTTTCCTCCCAGCGAGATGTCTCTCAAAAGTAAAGTAGATACGTCTGGCGATATGCTGCTTCTGCGCGATAAAAAGATTTTGGCCGTTTTTTCTCACGATAAAATAACGGGCTATAATGTTGTAGATACTGCTCATCCAAAAGAACTCTGGAGCACCAAGCTGGGTCCAAATACTTCTGTAGTATCATCCCGCCTCTATGATGGAAAAATTTATCTTGTTACACGCACATACATCAATCAGCCTGATCCATGCCCGATAATTCCGCTTGTCAGTGTAATTGTTGATTGTTTCGAAATATACCGTCCTGCCAAAATTCTTCCTATTGACGCTTCTTTCACTGCCATGGTTCTCAATCCAGAAACGGGTAAAGCTGAAAAGGAACTTTCTTTCCTCGGGTCTACACAGGATTCTATTCTCTATATGTCGCCGAACGCGCTGTATATAACATATTTCTATACAGAACCGGTAGCCGCGTTAACTGTCAAAGCTGTGCTTGACCGGGGGGCCAGCGTATTTCCCGCGTCCGTTATTGGGGAAATCAGAAAAGTGGAACAGTACAACATTAGCGACGAAGCAAAGGCAGTTGAACATCAGTTTATTTTGGATCGCTATTACAAAACTATCTCGGCTGATGAACGATTGAAAGTTGAAAACAATTGGAACAATCAATTGCAGGCGTATATAAAGGAACATCGGCGCGAACTGGAAAAAACGACTATTGTAAAAATCCCCTTGGATACCTTCACAATTGGCGCGACAGGCAGTGTTCCCGGCTATCCGCTGAATCAGTTTGCGTTGGATGAGTATGAAGGCAACCTGCGTGTGGCTGTTACGGTTGGAGAGCGCAGCAGATGGTGGTGGGGCTGGGGAAGTCAGGAAACTGCTAATGATGTGTATGTGCTAAATTCCGGTATGTCAATGGTGGGCAGTATTCAAGGTCTTGGTTTATCCGAGCGCATCTACGCCGCGCGGTTCATCGGCGACAGGGGATATCTGGTTACCTTCCGCCAGATCGATCCCTTCTATGTGCTGGATCTCTCCAACCCGCAAAGCCCTAAGCGTGTGGGCGAGCTGAAGATTCCGGGCTACTCTTCCTTCATGGTTCCGCTGGCAGAAAATAAAATTCTCGGCATCGGCAAGGAGAATAATCAGGTTAAAGCTGCTATTTTTGATGTAACTAATCCAGCTAATCCCATGGAGAAAGACAAGTATATTCTCGCAGAAGGATGGTCGGAAATCTTGAATAATCACAAAGCATTCCTGTTGGACGAGAAGCACTCCATCTTCTTTGTTCCCGGTAGCCAGGGTGGATATGTCTTCTCTTACGCAGGCGATAAATTAACTCTCGCTAAAGCGGTGAGCGGATACGACGTGAAACGCGCGGTATATCTGAATGATTATCTGTACATAGTCGGCGCAAACAATATACAGGTCTTCAATGAAACCAC
>VMFT01000036.1 GCA_007376195.1 Parcubacteria group bacterium Gr01-1014_29
GTATTTAGGAATATTCAAAGAGCTCTCGCAATTTACGCTACTCCGGAGAGCGGCGCGTCCATTGACGACATTATCAAAGAAAAAGAAGAACTTGTGGAACTGCTGGTTTCAACCGCCAAGCAAACGAGAGAATTTTTGAAAAAGCTTGAGCTTGATGTTGACGATCTGCTGAAAGCAAAAGATGCGGAAAAGATACACCTCGTTGATGTGTTCACAAATCGTATCTTGCAGGACGAGCAGACGAAAAAGGGATTCCTTGATCTTGCGTCAGATGCCTACCAACTTTACAAATCGGTTCTGCCGGAGCCAAAGGCGGAAGATTACTATCACGAAGTTACGGCCTACAAGGTGATCGCATCTCGTATTAAAGAGGTCATTGAGGAAGAAGCCGATGTCAGTCAGGTTAAAAAAGACCTTGAGGATTTGCTTGACCGTTCCATCAAGGCGGGAGAGTTTGTAATCAAGGAGCCAAAACTGAAAGATTTAAGTCATATTGATTTTGAGGCGTTGCGGAAGTTTTTTGATGACACCGAAAACAAAAACATTGCCGCCGAAAGTTTAAGTGCCGAACTTGAAGAGAAAATCAAGGATATGGCTCGGAAAAATAAGATTCGCAAACATTTTCTTGACCGTCTTAATTCATTGATTCACGAATACAATTCCGGCTCTCGCGATCTTGATGCATTTTTTGAGGAGCTTCTTGTTCTCGCTAAAGAATTAAGTGAGGAGGACGCCCGAGCGATAAAAGAGAACCTCTCTGAGGAGGAGCTGGCGGTTTTTGACCTTCTCGTTAAAGATAAACTTAATCCGGACGAAGTGGATCGGGTGAAGAAGGTGGCTCATAAACTGTTGGCCAAGCTAAAAACAGAGAAATTCGTCCTGGATTGGAAACGGAAAGAGGAAACGCGCGCCGATGTGAAAATAACCATCCGGGATATGCTCTATGATAACCTCCCCGAGCCGGCTTACTCTGAGAAGGACTGCGAAGACCGCACTCAAAAAGTTTACTTCCATATCTACGACAACTATGTGGACGCCAATATAAATATTTACGCGTAGTAATTTAAAACAAGCAAAAGTCCACGACTACGAAAAACAAATCGACCAGCTCGTCTATAAGCTCTACGGATTAACCGAAAAAGAAATCAAAATTATTGAAAATTCAACAAAATAAACTTATGTCAAATAAAAATTTATATTTTGATGATAATGCAGAAACAGCGCATATTGATGCAGTTGTTAAGGGGCGGAAATTCTTTGACGAAAAAACTGGCGACGAACTTAATTTAAAAGAGGGCGCACGTGTGAAAATTACTGTTTCTGTATATTCGTTAGAGGAAAAAGAAATCAAATCACACAGAGAAATAAAACGAAATAAAATTTTAGATAAAGGCGAGATACTGCATTTTAAGTTTTATGTTCCAGGCGAAGAACACAGATTATATGAATTTAAGGTTACCCTGCTGAATGATCTGTATCTAGTTCAAAAAGGTAATAAATTTAGTAATCTTGAACTGTGTCGCTGTTTGGTTGAGGCAGATAGAACAAGAGAAAAATTTGAAGCGGACTCTCTGAACCAGGCGTTCATGATTGCCTCTATTAAATATAAGCCGAATAACAAGTCGCATACCTGCAATGTATTTAAGACATTTTTTTATAAAGATCGTCGTCTTGAAGATTTAAGAATCCTGTAAAACTCTACAGCCTCGCCCCGGAAGAGATTAAAATTGTGGAAAATGAAAAATAATCAATTAAATAAAGAAAATATAGCGCTCAAATATTCGTTACAGGGCAAAATCACTTCTTTCGGTGAAATTATTAAGCCAGGCTTTAATTTTGGCACCGTAACTAAAAGCGGTACCCCAAAAGAGTATTTTGCTGTGGCAGTTTTAAATAAACTTTATCCTCTTAATATCTCAACAGAAAATGTACTTCTGGCCAATGATGTTTTTCTTGCTCAATATCTGTATAGATACATTTACGAACTATACACCAAAGTTTTTTATATTTTTTCTGGCTCATCTGACGAAGAAATTTTATCCAGATTGGACAACTTTTTTAAAAATAACGATCTAAAAATTACAGAATATCAAGATGGAATTAAAAATGACTTTATCCCTCCAAAGTTCAAAGAGAGACATAAAGAAAAATATAAAATGATGTCCAGATTTGCTCATCCCAATATAGAAAGTTTAAATATGCATCTCGGCAAAAATTCCGATCAGCAATTCGGGTTTTTAGTCCCGACCATTAATCTGATACTTTGGCACAATGTTGCAATAATAAAGTTATTCTCTGATTTAAAGCTACTGAATCTTGATAAAAATATAGATCAAGCGAAACTAGTCGCGCTGCAAAATGAGTAAACAGCGAAATTAATATGGTGGTTCACTATGGCCTGCCAGATATAAGCAAATTAGAGAAAGAGTTAAAAAAGCTTGGCACTTTTAATATGCCAGCAGACTTAGAACTGCGAACGATGGAGCAATTACATGAGCGGTATAGAAAAAGTGGGAAAATTGAATCTGCCCGCACGACCGAAATGTTTAGGTTGCTTGGAATTCCAGATGGAAGCGATGTGAGTATTCTTACTAACAGTCGGTTTATTTCATTGGTATTGGACGACACTCATGAATGTTTTAAATTAACGCCGGACGGAATCAGGTATATGGACAATTTTTATACGGCAATGCTCCGCCGGTACAGCGAGCTTGCTGGTTTAATCAAAGATGGAGAGATGGTTAACCCTGATAAGCGTTCCCGCGCCCGGCAATGGGCAAAGGAATATCTGGGCACAGGAAGGGTGGCGGAGGAAAGAGAGTCAAAGTGGTGGGAGAAAACATGGGTGCAAATAATTATGCTCCTCGGAGCCATTGCCGGCATTATCGGTTTAATCACTGCGTTTTCATAAGTATTATGGACGAAGAAAAAGAACGGCAAAAAGAAATAAAAGAAAAATTGGTCCCTAGGCCTTTTTCAAAATTTTTATGAGCCATCTTTATATTTTAAAAAGCTTAAAATACAGCAGAAATTATACTGGCGTAACTGAAAATATCGAGGAGAGATTACAAAAACATAACAAAGGAGATGTGAAATCAACCAAACATTGGTGTCCGTGGTTCATTGTGTACACCGAAGAATATCCTACTCTTGCAGAAGCAAAAAAGCGTGAATGGTTTTTGAAGTGTACCCCGCAAGGAGGAAAAGAAAAAAAGGAAATTTTGAAAAAGGCCGGGATCCCGGCTCAAAGAGCCTAGGGAAAAGCGAGGGGCTTGATCCTGATGAGTTTAACGAGGACGAGTCCCTAGGCGGCTAAGCCGCCGGGATGGCGGTCGCCGAAAGCGACCTAGCCACAAGAAGAACTCGCCGATCTTCTTTAATCAAATATGGTCAAAGTGATTCAAAAAGACAATCAAGAACTATACCAATGTGAGGAGTGCGGTTTTCACTACACCGAGAAAGAATGGGTCAAGAAATGCGAGGCGTGGTGCCGGGAGCACAAAAGTTGCAACATTGAAATCACAGCTCATGCCGAGGAAAACAAGAAGCCGGAAAGTGGAATATAAATATCCATATTTCACTTTTTGATCTGAAAGTGAAATAAGAAGATATCGACTAGCTTTACAGCCGGCATTTCAGATATATGACACTTTTGTCTTGTTTGTGAAATGTGCCAAGTTCGTCAAATTTTGGTCAACTCGGGACAAGGGGTACACCCCCACACCAAATTTTAGTGTGGGGGTAAAAAGCTCTGGCCCGGGGTCAATCGCTCGCCACGGGGTCACACCCGCCTTCACACGAGGTTACGGTGGGCAGGCAGCGGGCAGAAACGGGGACAAAAAAGGTAATAAGCGGTAAAATAGAGCTATGAAGGTAAACAATTTCTTCAAATTGGTTATTGCGATTGCGGTGTCGGAATTGGCCGGGGCGATCGGTTCGGTTTTTACTGTTTCTGCGATTCCGACTTGGTATGCCGGATTGGTGAAGCCGGCGCTGAATCCTCCTGCTTGGATATTTGGGCCCGCGTGGACAACGCTGTATGCGCTGATGGGCGTTTCGCTTTTTCTTGTCTGGAAGCAACATTCCAACATTCTTGAGAATGTGAGAATGTTACGGATGTGGAAAATTGGTATCGCAGCGTTTTTTGTTCAGCTTTCCTTGAATGCCATCTGGTCAATCATATTCTTCGGCCTGCAAAATCCCGGCTGGGCACTAGTTGGTATTGTTTTTCTCTGGCTTGCGATCGTCTGGACAATGGTTGTTTTCTACAAAATTTCTCGCCAAGCGGCATATCTCCTTGTGCCGTATCTTCTTTGGGTGAGCTTCGCCTCGTATCTTAACTATTCGATCTGGATGTTGAATTAATCTACCAGTAATTCACGATCTTAAACGGCGAAATGTTCCCGGGAATCTGCCAAATTGCGATTCGAAATGCGTGAAGCGCGCGGAGCCATAGGGGATTAAACAGAGCCAAAAGCTCTACTTTCTTCTTTAGGTAATTACTGATATGATGTGGCTATATGGATAATCGCGCTGGCATCGCACAATTTCTTATTGTCGCAATCATCGCTGTGGTAGGGATACTCGTGGGCGGCTATTTTTGGATCGCACCCGGTACTTCGGAAATGGTACCAGGTACTTCGGATACTTCGGAAAAGAAGCAGAACAAGGAGCATGTGCAGGAGAATGAAGGTGAACAACGCGCTGATACTGGCATTGAAAGAATTGATGAGAAACCGGATGAAAAAGAAAAAATTGTTACAGAAGAAAAAAAGGAACAAAAAGAAGTCGTTGAAGAAAAGAAAGAGATTACTGCAGTAGAGAAAAAGACGGCATACCAAGACGCGAAACCAAAAGAGATTGTTGTCCAAGAACAAACGAAATTAAAACTGCCGCAGACTCAACTCGCGCAACAAATCAAGTCTATTCCCACACCGGGTTATACCGAATTGGTGGCGGTATCAAACGGTGTTGCCGCGTCTCTTTCGCGCGATGATGTCTTACAGGTTGTTGATGTTGCAAGCCCTCTGTCTCCGGTGAACATACAAACTATAGATACGCCCGCGTTCGCGGAAGCGGCCTATCAAAAAGATGGTTATCTCTATATTGCCGATAGTCGGGAATTGCGGATTTTAGATAGCGTTGGAAAAGTGGCGGGGGTTTATAATTTGCAGAATTTTTGGCCGTCAGCAATCAGCGTTGAAAATGGGTACGTCTATCTTGCCGCAGGAAGCGAAATGCTGATTTTAGAGGCCAAAAGCCCGCAGAGTATTAAAATGATTTCAAAAACATATCTCACGGGACAGGCGCCTTCCCATATCATGGTGAAAGATGGCTATGCCTATGTGATAGAGACGCTTGGCGGATTGAATATCGTAGACGCGCGAAATCCCGGCAGTCCGAGCGTCGTGAAAGTTTTTCCCTTTGAATCGCATACAGCCGGATTCGGGATTAAAGGAAATTATGCATACATCGGAAGAGTATCCTCCACGAAAAGTACCGCGCAAGGGTACAGCCAGACATCGGTGTTTGAAGTTGTTGACATATCTAATCCGGCCTCGGCAATAGTGATATCTTCGGTTGAGATACCTACCGACATAAGGGGTCTTGATCTTGACGGTAACTATGCGTATCTCATTGGTTCATTCCCATATCGTCTCACGCCCGTTGACATCAGTTCTCCCGCAAATCCAAAAATCATTCAAGCCGGAGAAAGCATTGTCGGATCTGCCGACCTTCAGGATATTGTGGTTGAAAACGGTTTTGCGTTCCTTGCAGACGGCTCCACCGGATTGAGAATAGTGGACGTTTCAAATATCACCAATCCCCGACACGTAAAAGATCTCGATCTCCATGGGCGCGCATTCAACATCCACAAGTGGGGTAATACACTGTATCTGGCCGTAGAGCAAAAGTATTTCAATGTCGCCGATGTCGGCAATCCCGAAGATTCCCAACAGACATACTCCGAACTTTTCACCGCAAGCTACAAATATACCAGTATTATTTTGGATAATAAAAAAGCATATTTTAATGGAAGCGGCGTAAGAATATATGATATTGCGAACGTGAAATCTCCCCAGCAAATCAAGACAAAACCGGCGGAAATAGACAGCATTCAGATCCAGGGAAATTATTTATATTCCACTATCGGCGAAATAGGTTTGTTGGTGTATGACATATCGGATCCGGCCTCACTGGTGCAGATTTCCAGAACTCCATTTCCGACGGGTATTCCGAGAGACCTAAGTGTGGATGGGCGATGGGCTGTCGGTATCAGCAACAGCCCTTATTCAATCAATGTATTTGATATTTCTGATCCGAAAAAACCGGTTGCTAGAGATTATTATATATATCAAAAATATCCCGGCACAGTTACCGTAAAAGATGATCATGCATATGTCGCGCGAGGAGAAGATGGGGTTGATATTTTCAAGATAAGTCCGGATGGCTCGCTCACGTTAATCAAAAATATTGTCATTCAACGAGGATACGCACATCATGTAACTATTGTTGGCAACAAGGCATTTGTCGTCCGTGACGGCGCGGATAGTTATGATATTACTGACCAAGCCAAGCCAATTTTTCTGCAGCACATCAATAATAAAGGAGAAGCTAACAGGGTTGCGGTTTATAATGGATACATGTACATCGCCGACGGATATGCCGGTGTCACGATCGTCAAAATGTCAGAATGAACCCAGTTACCGCTGGCTTTTTTAACTTGATAATTCCGCGCCCGCTCTCTAGCGCGGAGCGTCATTCTGACGCAATCTATTTTAATATGTACGGAGTATCTTTATACGTCTTTTAAATCAAGTGAGAATGAGATGGTTTCAAAACTATTTCGTTGCGAAATTTCAGATTCTTGAGCTACGCCGAGAAAGACGAGCAAAGAGAGTTGAGCCATAGTAGAACTACGGCGAGTATCTAATCGTACGAACATTCGGGAAAAAGTCCATGAATTTATTTCATCTGAAACAGCAACGCGCAAAACTTTAGTGTCTGTTGACGAACCAATTGCGTGGGGTACCGGCCTGGGTGATCTTTGTTTAAACGAAGAAGGTTGTAATAATTTTTGCAAAAATAATGTAAGACGATGTCGCGAGTATTGCCAAAGCCACGCGGAAAATCCGCTTTGTCAAAAACCATTTTCTCTTGAGCTGCAGCCAAGCCCTTCCGCGGAAGAAGAGAAAAAAGATATTGCTGCCGAGGGTATTGCAACAAAAGAGAGCATTATCGTTCCAAAATCGGAAAAGCGGCCTGCGAGAAAAGATTGCACGGGGACGGGGAGTGTCGCTTTCACTTCTCCGCCAATGCGGCTTCACGAAATAAGGGAAATTGTTCCTATGGGGCTTTTGAACGGCAGCCACGTTACGCCAACGGATCACGGTTATTACCATTCGGTGAGCGTGGACCGGTTAAATCCGGACGACCCGAGCACATATAGGGATATTTTGGCGCCAGCCGACGGAATTATCGCTGATATCAACATTATGGGTGGAAAGCAGAACGATTACAGAATGACTCTGAACTATACCTGCACTTTCTATACGATTTATATTCATTTAAGCGAGCTTTCTCAAAAAATTTTACAAGCTACCGGCGGAGTAAAAGGTTTCATGCCAACGAGCATTCCCGTTAAGGCGGGAGAAATTATCGGCAGGGCCCAGGGGTTTGATTTTTCCGTGCACAACGAGGAGGTTGTGTTAAAAGGTTTTGTGATTCCGGAACATTACGAAGGTGAGTCGTGGAAAATACACACGGTTGATATGTTCGATAGTTTCGTTGAACCGATAAAGAGCAAACTGCTTTCAAAAAACATTAGGCAGGCGCATCCGCGAGGAGGGAAAATTGATTACGACATTGATGGAAAACTTGTCGGCAATTGGTTTGTTGAAGGCACTGGTGGCTATCGGGGAGTCCAAGGCGATTATTGGGTAACGCATCTTGCTTTTGCGTATGATGCGCTTGATCCGTCTTTAGCCGTCGTTTCAATCGGCGATTTTAGAGGCATGCCGAAACACTTCGCCATTAAGGGCAATACACCAGACCCGGCCATTGTTTCCGTGGCAAGTGGTCTTGTGAAATACGAACTTACCGGTATTGAGTACCTTACTGAAAGCGGGCAAATATGGAACAGAAATGAATTTGCAAAAATTTCAAAAGCTATTGAAAGCGGGCCGATTATTGATGAAGTTGAAAGAGTTGAAGGAGTCGTACTGGCGCAGATGTTGGGAGAGAGAAAATTAAAATTCGAAGCGTTCCCCGGAAAAACTGCGTCGGAAATAGTAGGATTTACCGATGCCGCTACGTTATATGAAAGATAGGAGGCGCGCGGAATTCGATAAGGTGATGAAAGTAGGGATTGCGGTTATCCTGAAAAGTTTTTGCGTCGGCTTGCGACAGGATTAGAACTTTTTGCAAGAATGAGATAAAATAGAATTAATGAAAAAATCAACCCCCATTATCGCAGTTTCAATTATTGTCTTTTTGATACCCGCTTATTTTATTTTTAATTACACCGTTGAAAAAGTAACTAATCAAATTTTAGGCGGAGAAACAAAAGAGTTGGCAGAATACGAATGCAAGCTTACGCCCAAACAAAGAGAATTTAACAAAGGACTTTATTATACCGGTCCTTTAATAGACACACACGTCCACATGCCCGTGGCTTTTAAAATTATCAGTACTATTGCAATGAAATTCGGATTTGAAGATATGCCTGCTGCAGTTGACATATCAACGGGCTACATTAATTGCCTATTTGATACCGAAGGAATAAAGAAAACTTTTGGATTTTTCATAGTGCCCAACATAATTTCAAGACATGCGGTGAATCATGTTAAAAATGTTGAGGAAAAATATCCAGGTAAATTTGTTAAGTTCTTCATGCCTCCATTGCCATTGCAAACCCTTAATCCAAAATCTTCTCAAGTGAAGAAAATATTCAATAACAATCCCGGGTTGTTTCAGGGTTATGGGGAAGCGAGGTTTGATTTTAATGTGGGGACTAATGCACACCCCGAGGATGAGTATTTCCTTGATATGTATACGCTGGCTGATGAAAATAACCTCATAGTTCAAATACATCCAGACAAAGGGCAAGGAGAAGCTCTTCGGCGTCTTTTGGAAAAGTACCCTCATGTTAAATTCCTTGCGCATGTAATGCCGGATTACAAAAATGAAATCGGCACATTAATGGATGCTCATGATAACTTGTATTATTCATTGGATGCAGAAATTCACTATATTTTTGGCTACCATACGATACAGAATAACCGGGGACCAACCAAAGAAGAATATCTAAAATTTATTAGGGGAAATTTTGACTCCGTGTTGAAAGAAGGGCTTCGCGATTGGAAACAAATTATTGAAGCACATCCCGATCGGTTCACTTGGGGATCAGATAGGTGGTATACATGGCACTTTGATCCCGAGGTGAGCGGTCTCGTGGTAGAGTTTGGAAGAGCTTTTATCGGACACTTGAATCCCGCAGTACAGGAAAGGTTTGCGTATAAGAATGCAGAGCGAATGTTGCAAAATCAGTAGCCGCTTTAAAGGGTTGCGAGATCGCGAAACAAAACCGCTTCAATAAGGGGTTGAGATGGTTTCAAAACTCATTTCGCCAGTTTCTTGAGATAATACTTGATAAACGCCATATGACAGAATCCTTGATAGATATGAACTTTTGTTCTCCTTCTTTCTTTTTTTGGCGGTCCCGGCAAGGGATAAAGACGTTCTGTCTCCTCTTGGTGAGTGTCGGATGGCTTTTGGTTTTCCCAGTGCTACCAGCGAAGGCAGATAGCTTCACGCTCACCCTCACCCCGGATGCTCCAGAATACATGGAGGGAGAGAAAGCGAATGTGACCATCGCCGTTGCCGCCCCTTCTGGCGAAAGACTTTCCCCCCGGAGGTTGGAGCTTATAGTGCGTTTTGGTCTTAAGGATGACCCCTCGCCCCCGCTACTTGCCCAGTTCTTGCCACTCCCCGCACCTTCTGTTATTGTCCGGACGCGGGCATTACCAGTCGGTGCCCATTATTTGCGGGCAGAACTTTTCAGACGTGGTAACCAAGAGCGTATCAAGCGGAAAACCCGGCAGATCCAGTTTCTTGAAGCCGACATAGCTCGTTTTGAGGCCCGTCTTGCTCAAATCAAAAATCCAAGACAACAGGAACCGTTTCAAAAAAAAATCGCGCGCGTGCGCCGGAGCATTGACCAACTCCAAGCTGAGATTAAGGACCTTGGCATTCCGCTTGCGTTTGCCAAAATTAGTGTACGAGTAAAGCCCCTCCTCGAAATCACCTTTCCCCAAGAGGGAGAAACTTTTGAGAATGCACTAAAAATCTCGCTCCGCGGAGCGCTTGGGAGTTTGGCATTTGGGAAACCGGCGGTGCTCATCAATGGGACGGCTCTGCCTGAAGAGGAAATACGTGTAGATCCAGAAACCCGCGAGTTTCTCGCAAGTGGCATCCCGGTCAACAATGGAGCAAATGTCATTGAGGCGCAGGTGGCAAGCGTATCTAAAACCATCACCATCACCAATAAAGATACGCTCCCGCCCTTCTTTACACTCCACGTAGATCCTCCGGCCTCAATCCAGCCAGGAGCATTTTTCATCTCCACAAACTCTGGTGGTCTCTCGTTGCGTTTGCACATCCGCTCCGAAGAAGCGGATGAGGTAGGCGTCATCGTAAATGGCATACCGGTAGCAGTGACAAAGGAGAGTGGTGGTTTTGTTGGAGAGATCCAAAACCTCGTCCCATACGCAGTTGATGTTAACAACGCGCGTATTGAAGTGCGTGATGCCGCGGGCAACCTCGCCGCGGGGACGGTGCAGATTGCCGCCCTACTACCCGAGGAACCAAAGATAGAAGAGCGCAAGGCGAGGTTTGCAAAGCTCATCTTTGAAGAGTTGGATGGCACGCCGATCTTAGGAGATCGCGGCCTGGTCAATGAGGTCCAGTTTGGCGAGGATTGGGTTCAGGGTGGAGCAATCACCACGGAACCAGAGATACGGATTCGGGGAATCTTCCAATCTGCGATCCAGGAGGTTGGGCCAGGGGAGTTTCTGCGTATCTATGAGGGAACTGGGGTGGGGCAGGTAGCGGAAATTGATACGCTGGGGAATGGATCCCTTACGGTAAAGAATGTCTGGCAGACCCCCACAGAGGTGGCACTTGGTCCTGGCGGGCCTGGGAGTGCGGGCGGAGCGGATTGTGTCTGGGTCTGCATCCTGGGCCCCTCTATCCCGCCGCAGAGGCAGTGGTTTCATCCTCCTGATGCCACCAGTAAATACGTGCTGGTTGCCAACACCCGCTTTTGGCTTGATAAAGATAGCCGACCAGTGCCAGCCATTATCAGCGTACGAGAGGTAAAAAACGATACCGCGCTCTGGAATCTCAACCGAAGCGCCCAGCAGCGCATTGAGATCGTGAAGAATACTCTTGAAGCTGCGGCAGGCAGGGCTATAAACTTTATATCCGTGCCCGACATCTTTATGGGCGAGCTGGGGGCAAGCGACATTGTGGACAGAACTGGCATTGCCTTTACCCCCGGCATTGCCAATTTCCAGTCAGTTGGTAGTAACCTCTATTTTGCGAAAAGCTACGGTCCAACTGATGCGTTAGGTCGAGACGTGCTCGAGGAGAAGACCCGAGCGCAGATACCTGGCAATGCCGAGGTCTTTGTAGAGGACTGGAACCTCTACCACCGGCTTATGGGACAAGTCCACTGCGGCACCTACGTCAAGCGCAAAATCTACGATTTTGACTGGTGGGAGCGATAGTTCAGTTGCCTCTACTTTTCCTATAATTCACTTTCTTTTACCCCGTTAGAGAATACCCATTGGCTTGCCCCGTTAGAAACCAAGCCATACCAGAGTGAAAACCCATCGTATTTTCCTTGCTGCGTAAATCGGAAGTTTTTACCGGGGTTTGCCGCGGGGTCTGACGGCTCAAATCGCGCTTTTTTAGTTCGGAAAAAACATACCAACATTCTTGAGAATGTAAGAATGTTATACGTGCGGGAGAATAAATTATTGTCAGCGCACTATACATATGAAAAGAGGAAAATGGTACGCATATTTTATTCCCAACGATAATAAAAAAGGCATCACGGAAAGTTGGGATGAATGCAATACAATCATATCCGGAGTTCCAGACGCACGATTTAAAAAATTTGACAATCATAAAGAAGCCCAAGAATGGATTGACCAAGGAGCGGATTACGGATATAAATCTCCAAGAGAGCCCGGAGTGTATTTTGATTCCGGAACCGGGCGGGGACGCGGGGTTGAAATAAGCGTAACCGACGAAAAAGGAGAAAGTGTGCTTGCAAAAGTCCTTCCCAAAAAGGAACTTAATCGGTTTGGCGCGCACTGGATGTTCCGCGGTGCGACAAATAACTACGGCGAATTGTACGCGTGCTTTTTGGCGATACGGGCGGCAATGGCAAGCGATATAAAAAGGATATTTGGGGATAGCACACTCGTGCTTGAGTATTGGTCCAAGGGAATTATCAAAAATGCAGATGTAAACGGCGAAACTGTTGCGTTAGCAAAAGAAACCGCGAAATTACGGAAAGAGTTTGAAAAAACCGGAGGGACATTGGAATATATTGACGGCGCGCAAAATCCGGCGGATCTCGGATTTCATAGATAATGCGCGCTTACCAAATGGAAAATAAAAACATACACACAATAGTATTCGGCGGAGGATGCTTCTGGTGCACGGAGGCGGTTTTCAAAATGCTCAAAGGGGTTATGTCCGTAACTCCCGGATATGCGGGAGGGGTAAAAGAAAATCCGACTTATGAGGAAGTCTCAAGCGGGAAAACCGGATACGCGGAAGTGGTGCGAATAGAATACGACGGCGAAAAAATTTCTTTGCGGGATCTCCTTACCGTTTTTTTCGGAACGCATGATCCGACCACGCCCAACCGCCAAGGGAATGACATCGGCTCCCAGTATCGCTCGGCAGTCTTTTATACGAATGAGGAACAAAGAAACGAAGCAGAAAAGTTTATCAAAGAGCTCAACGATTCCGCGCATGAAGGAAAACCCGTGGTAACCGATAAAACCGCTTAACAATTTCTATGAAGCGGAGGACTACCATAAAGAATACTACGCCCGCAACAAAGAAAACGCATATTGTCAAGTAGTCATACATCCGAAACTTAAAAAAGTGCAGGAGAAATTTGCGGAACTGCTTGATAAAAATTGGGGCGCGTAAACAAAAAAGGGAGTTTACAAGTGAAGAACATTCCTTTCTTATTGAAGTTTTTTTTATAAAAATTATGGATATCACTATCCAAAAAGAAATATTTGAAAAGTTTGATGCGCCGATTATTGGGGTGATAACCGCCGAAGGAGTTGATAATCATGGGACTAAAGAGGGGATTGATATGCTCTTGCGGAAAGTTGAAGAGAGAACGCGCGAAGATTTTTTAAAGTTTGAATCGGTAAGCCAGCATCCAAATATCGCGACGTGGCGCAGAGCATATAAAAAATTCGGTTCTGATCCGCATCAGTATCGCTCATCAGTAGAATCTTTGGTCCGCCGCGTGCGTAAGGGAGACTCTATCCCGCACATCAATACGCTGGTAGATATCTATAATTATATTTCACTTACATATGTAATACCTGTGGGTGGGGAAGATATTGATACGATTCGCGGCAACTTACAGCTTGCGTTTGCGGAGGGAACCGAACCATTCATGCGGCTGAACGGAACAGAAAATGAACCGCCGAGCGCGGGGGAAGTGGTTTACAAGGATGACGAAGGAGTAATTTGCAGGCGCTGGAACTGGCGAGAGGCGGATCGGACAAAACTTACAGAAGGTACAAAAAACGCAATCATTATTCTTGACGCATTAGCACCGGTAACTCACGTTATCGTAGAGCAGGCAACAAATGAGTTAGCCGAGTTGATTAAACAATTTTGCGGTGGTATGACAAAGGGAGAGATTTTGATCTGAGATGAGCTTTCATTATTATAAATAATTTAAAATAAAATTATGCCTGTTATCAAAATAGATTACGACAATAAAAAGTTCAATGAAGTGACAGTCGCGAAACTCGTTAAAGAATTGCAACATGTAACCGCAGGAGCAAGTCAGCTTGGCATTGAAGATGTTTCGGTGTATGCAAATGCCAATGAGATTGCAGTTAATGCGGCTCCAATGGAAGTGTATATTCAAGTAGGTTCTGCTTCTATTCCGGGCGGCGATATGGAAAAAATGCTTGATACTATAGCTCAACGACTGCGGAAATTTAAAGATAGCAACAATATCTCCATTCCAATTAATATCTCCGTTGTCCAAATGACGTGGAAATTTAAATTGGGGATTTAGTATATAAGACCTACTGCGCAAAGATTTTTCTACTGCAATTTCCAGATTTCGGCTACGAATGTGCAAAAATTATTCAACATATACGCCGTATATGCTTCATACTATTGAAACCGATCTTGAGCGCCGTTCTATTTTGGTTGCAGAAACTTTGCGTGAGACAATCGAGCCGAATTTTGTGAATAAATCAGAAGAGTATCTCCAAAAAGTTGTCGAGAAATTTGCCGACAGGGAGCGCCTCGCAGGGCTTGCAATCTATGATAATAAGGAAATTATAGTCGCAATATCGCCGAATTTGCCGAAAGAAATACTGGAAGCCGAGAATGTTGCGGCAGATGCAATGGATCAAGATGGTCCAAATGGTGACTTCATAGACTCAACCGGAAAAAGAGTGTATCTTCTCGCCATGCCTCTTCATGATGACACAAGTGTGGTCGGCGCGCTTATGATAGTTCAGAATGCGGAATATATTGACCAAAGACTCTCGGAAATGTGGGTAAACAGCATGTTGAGATTGTTTACGCAAGTCCTTTTGATAATAATTGTTTTATTCCTTGCGGTTCGCTGGCTTGTATACGAGCCGGTGCGAAAGCTCGTAGTCTCTCTTCGATCTGCCAGGGCAGGGAACCAAGATGCCGATTTTCTTTCGGATTCGCTCATTTTTCGTCCTCTTACCAGAGAAATATCTTCAATGAAAAGAAGCCTTGTCGAAGCGCGGCTTGCGGCGCGGGAAGAAGCGCGGATAAATCTTGAAAAGCTTGATTCTCCATGGACCGCAGATCGGCTTACTGAATTTGTAAAAAATATTTTAAAAGAGCGAACTATTATCGTTGTGTCCAACAGAGAACCGTATATACATACAAAAACCGGGAATAAAATTGACTATTACCTCCCCGCAAGTGGGATGGTAACGGCGATTGAGCCAATGATGGAAGCATGCGGTGGCACATGGATTGCTTACGGTAGCGGAGATGCGGATGCACTTACTGTGGATGAAAATGATACATTACAAGTTCCACCAGATGATCCAAAATATTGCTTACGGCGGGTGTGGCTTTCCGAAGAAGAAGAGAAAGGGTATTATAATGGCTTCTCAAACGAAGCAATTTATCCCTTATGCCTTATGGCGCACAATCGCCCGATTTTTCGAAAGGAGGATTGGCAGGAGTACAAGAAAGTAAACGGAAAATTTGCACACGCAGTGCTTGCGGAAATAAAAGATCTCCAAAAGCCGATAATTTTTATTCAGGATTTCCATTTCTCCCTGCTTCCGCGAATGATAAAAAATGCAAGGCCGGATGCAACTGTGGGATTGTTTTGGCATATTCCATGGGTAAGCGCAGAGTCTTTCAGTATTTGTCCATGGAAAAAGGAGATTGTGGATGGTATGTTGGGGGCAGATCTTATCGGGTTCCATACACAGCTTCACTGCAATAACTTTATTGAGACGGTAGGGCATGAACTCGAATCTCTTATTGATTTTGAACAATTTACCATTGCGCGAAACGAACATACTACTCTTGTAAGGCCGTTTCCCATAAGCATTGCTTTTTCTAATGGCGGTGAACGTGGAGCTTTCTATGATCGAGAGAGGGAAAAAAATGAAAATAAAGAAATCCTAAAAAAACTCGGCATTGAAACAAAACATGTTGGGATCGGCGTTGACAGGCTTGATTATACAAAAGGAATTCTCGAGCGAATAAAAGCAATCGAACTTTTTTTCAAGAAGTATCCGGCTTTTCAAAGAGAGTTTACGTTTATTCAAATTGCTCCTGCGTCAAAAAGCGGCATAAAAAAGTATCAAGAATTTGGAGAGCAAGTCAATAAAGAAATAGAGCGAGTAAACGGACTTTTTAAAACAAAAAATTGGAAACCAATTGTTCTTATCACGCGGCATCACAGCCATGAGGAACTTGATCGGTATTACAAGCTCGCTGACCTCTGCTTAATAACTTCCCTTCACGATGGAATGAATCTAGTCGCAAAAGAATTTGTCGCTTCAAGAAACGACGGAAAAGGAGTTTTGATTTTAAGCCAGTTCACGGGAGCTTCAAAAGAACTTAAAGACGCATTAATCGTAAATCCTTATAGCGGTGAGAATACGGCGGAAGCAATATATACTGCGCTTACTATGTCTCCTTCTGAACAGGCAAAACGCATGAAAAAATTGCGTAATGCGGTAAAAAATTATAATATTTACCGATGGGCAGCAGAGTTTTTAAAAACAATAGTGAGTATAGAATAATGGAATTATGCCAACACGATCGCTTACTAATCAATATGTAAAAAAATTTTACGATAAGAGAGTAAGAGAACTTGGTGATTACACACACCATCGTTGGTTTTCCAGTCCTTCTGCTATCAACGATTATAAAGAGACCGAAAGGACATTGCGAAAAGCCCTTAAAACCGGCATCGGAGAAGCTTTGGAGATTGGACCGGGTGGCGGTATTTGGACAGAGTTGCTTACATCCTATGCATCGAGCATCCACCTCATTGACCAGTCCGAAGAGATGCTCCTGCAGGCAAAAAAATGTTTAGAAAGGTTTAGTAATATTACGATGGAATTATCGGATTTTGTGCAAAGCGAGATTTCACGGCAGTATGATAGCGTGATAAGCATACGCGCATTTGAGTACTTTGATGACCATAAAAAAGCCATTCAAAAGATCCACTCATCCTTAAAGTCCGGTGGCCGCGTCATACTCGTTACAAAAAATCCGGAATACATCAGTTGGAATAAGGGCGAAGATCCGGATGTAATTCACTCCGGAAGAATTGGGCGCAAACAAATGGTTGCCTTACTCCAAGAAAGCGGCTTCGCGATAGAAGCGGTTTATCCTGCAGTTATCAAATGGAAGTTGCGGTATTTTATTTCTCGTCTACTATCAAGATTTTTTCATGAGCTTCTTTTAATCTTCGGGGGGATGAATTCGCTTCCCTTTTTGTCTTATTTTGTGGAGAGCTATCTTTACTTGGCAAGAAAGCCGTGACAATCCAAAGTTAATAATATGCGACGTGAGATCAAAGAATAATGAACTCGTAGCGAGTATAGTGAAACCAAATAGAAATTCCAAGCATCATCATTGCGAGTCCTGATATACATCGGGATAAATTCATGCGTTGCAATCTCGCGGATTTCTCGCAGGGATAGGGGATTGCCACACGCTCTTCGGACACTCGCAATGACCCGTTATCGGGAATTTCTATTTGGTTTCACTATATGAGATGGTTTCAAAACTCTTCCTGCTGTAATTTCAGATTCTCGGCTATGCCTTCGTCAGACTGCGCAAAAAGAGTATCGCCGCAGTTCTACTGCGTCTCAACTCTTTTTGCTTGTCTTTCTCGACCTATCTCGAGAATCTAAAATTTCGCGACGAAAGGGTTTTGAAACCATCTCTATCTACTATGCAAATAAAAGAACTTGGACATGTGGTGTTGTATGTATCAAATATTACGAAATCGGCGGATTTTTATCGTGACACTTTGGGGTTTCGGGAAATCATGCGCGGCAACGGAATTGCTATTTTTTCTTCGGGAAGAACGCATCATGAGCTTCTTTTGATTGAAGTGGGTGGAAAGCCGGAAGCGAAAAGCAATCCAAAACCCGGACTCTATCATATCGGATTCAAAATAGGAGATTCGCCGGAAGATGCGAAAGGGGTTTTCAAAGAACTCAAATCAAAAGGAGTGCGAATCACCGGCACGGCTGATCATACCGTAACCCACAGTATTTATATCCTTGATCCGGACGGAAACGAGCTTGA
>VMFT01000011.1 GCA_007376195.1 Parcubacteria group bacterium Gr01-1014_29
ATTATCGTCTTGGTATTGGTAATCGGAATATTTTATTTCGTCAAAAATTCTGGAGTACAAGACAATTCCGCAGAAAATCCAACTAAAATTTCAGTGGCTTTAGATTGGCTTCCGTATGCTATGCATAGCGGGCTTTATGTTGCCAAAGAACGCGGATATTTTGCAAATGAAGGATTGGAAGTTGATATACACGCCCCAGCTGATGCGGCGACAATATTGCAAACAGTCGCTCAAGGTCGTGATGATTTTGGCCTCAACTACCAACCTGATGTGCTCCTTGCGAGATCAGAGGGATTGCCTGTTGTTTCAGTCGCCGCACTCACACAGCATTCCTTGGCTGCTCTCATGACAGTTGAAGAATCAGGGTTGAAGCGGCCACGAGACTTAAAAGGTAAGAGAATCGGACACAGCGGAGTTCCTTTGGAGAGTTTGCTTTACGACACAATTTTGAAAAATGATGGCGTTGGTAAAGGGATTGAAGATGTGCAATTTATAAATGTTGGTTACGATGCATTAACGGGGCTGCTTGCCGGACAGCTGGACGCGGCATCTGTGTATTATACGAATCAGCCTGTCATTGCCGAAAATCAAGGTCGCAAAGTAAACATAATCAAGGTTACTGATTATGGCGTACCTGATTACTACGACTTGGTGATTGTAACCAACGAAGACATGATTAAAAACAATCCCGATGTCGTAGAGCGATTTCTTCGTGCAATAACAAAAGGTTATAAAGAAGCCGCCACAAATCCAAAAGACGCAATACAGTTGATGGTGCGCGCGGTTCCTGAACTTGATACTGCGGTCGCGAATAAAGAAATTTTACTTGAGGCACCGATTTGGATAGCGGACAACGGCATCTTCGGATGGCAAGAAGAAAGCAGATGGCTAAGTTTTGCCCAATGGATGAAAAATGGCGGGTTGCTCACCAAGCCAGTGGACGCGCGACAAGCATTCACCAATAGTTTTATAGAGTCCTTGAAGTAATCTTATTCTATCCCGCGCCGAAACTTTTTGAAACCAGAAGCCCGCGCGGATTCCTCCCCAGACCCCTCCTCCGCGCGGGAAATCAGCCGAGGTTTTGCCAAATCCTTTTCCCCAGAAAAATAGTTTTGGCAAAACCGAGTCCGCATTTCGCCCCGCCACACTGCCCGAATACTTGGAGGGCAGAACTGTTTTTTTTCGGGGTTGCCGCCAAAGTCCGTGAGGCGGTGGCGGGGCGATTGTCCGAGCGTACGATTTAATTTCAAGCCACCACGCGCTCCGCGCGTGCGCCATTGGCTTCATCACGAATTTTTGATAAAGTAAGTTCGAGTGAAGTCGTAAAGACACTCCAGAATTAGACTTTCGTCTTTTTGATTTGGCGCGCGATTTCTTTTTCTTTTTAGAAGAAAGAATGGTAGCGCGCAAAAAGAAAAAAGCCACATTACCATGCGTGGCTTTTGTTGTTATAAGGCAAGCATCATTTCCTGCCGGGCAAGTGAGACTTGCTTTCCATAACCGTTTTGGACCTCTTGGAAAGCAATCCTATCCTCTCCGAAAAAATCACTGCCAAATTCATCACTATGCGGATGAAGGTGCGTAAGCACTGCTTGCTGTGGCTGAACTTCTTTAAGAAATTCCACAAGAACATCGGGAAATGTGTGGCCGGTAAACCGTGCCAATGCCTCATGCCGATTGGCAAAGTTACACTCGGCAATTAAAAGATCAAGTTTCTGCCCTTTCTGCAACGCGCGGGCGAAACGACGCACCCTCTTGTTGTGTATATCCAGCGTCGTATCGGTAACATACGCAATGCGTTTCCCCCCCACCAAGAAATCATACGCCAGAGAACCACCGGACGGGTGTGGCAAGCGAAACGCACTCACTATATATCGCAATCCTGATTGTGCCATCGTCCATTGGGACTGTTCTTGAAAAACAGGATAAAAACCGAAGGTTGCATTAAGAATTTTCTCGTGGCTCGGTATGTCTACGGGAAAGCGTGGATATGCGAATTGCCGCTTACAAAAAAATGCCTCGATTCCCCGCCGTCCGTATAAAGCAACGCGGCGAACTCCTTTCTTGTATAACACACCAAGCTGATAGAGAGATCCGCAAATATGGTCATCATGTAAATGCGAAAGAAAGATATCAAGGCGTGACGATTTAATGTGTTCACGCACCAAGTGAAAACCGGTTCCTGCATCAAGTACAATGCCGTACTCCGGGATCATGATACAGGAGGTATGTTTATGCCGCCAAGGCTGGTACCCAAGGATACCAAGAAACACAATGTCCATCATAACCTCCATCAGTAAAATCACTACTATAGTACCGTACCGATTTGGTGTTGTCAACCATTTGTTCATGACAGTCGGGTGGAAAAATGATACGTTGGTATCATGCGGGTGTGGTTCAAGAGTGTGGAGACAAAAAAATTTGCGGGATTAGTACAGTGGTAGTACGATAGCTTCCCAAGCTATAGACGCCAGTTCGATCCTGGTATCCCGCTTAAAAAACAAAAAGATGACCTCTTAAAAATAAAACCCTCCCACGAAGTTCATAGAACTTGCAGTGGGAGGGGTAGGTCGTTGTGCTCCGTTGGAGCTGCCTGTTGTGGGGTTAAAATCTAAACTGCATTTGCATCCCATATACCAGTTGGTGTTTATTCACAGTCGCTTTTCCGAGTTGTGGGATACCACCGTTGGGGATGTGCCACGTGAGAGATGGTATTAGTGAGATATTTTCTCGGATAGGAATGTTGAACGAGGCACCAATTTGAGCATAGGTAAAACCATTGCTGCTACCGAATGGTTTATCAAGTGCAAACGCCAGTTTTGCATCTAACGTCAGTGGTGTATTCCAACGTTTGCCAAGCGCATGGAAATGCAGTGGAAACGTTTTATATACCCCAGGCCAGATAAACCATCCTGGCTTCGGACTCCATTTGCCTGTATCTCCGAAATAACGAATAGCAACGTATGGTGTGACGACGGGTGTTTTTATGAAATCTATCCGCCCATCAAATATCCATAAGTCGTTGTTGAACTCATCTATTTCGGTGAGAGCGAAATACGAGAACCGCAGGTCAAGAGCTATCTGTTCCCATTTCTTTCGCCACCCAACGTATACGTCCGTCTCATCACCGAAATCTTTACCAACCTCTCCATCAAAAATCCCTGTGGAGTTCCAGATACCGAAGTACCAGTTGTCTCCGTAGGAGATGGTAATGTCATTGACGAGTATCGGTTTATTGTGAGCAGTGAATCCAGGTTTAACCAGATACTTTGAGAACACACCCGTTGTTAAAGTGTAACGCCATTCTTTTGCCTCCACATGTGTCGTGGAAACAAAAAGTACAACTAAAACTACAAATGACTGCCATGTTGCATAATTAGTAGTTTTTTGGTATACATATTCCATGAAACACATCATTCAATTTCATGTGTACAAAGGGGATACTCACTACGTAGCCGAAGGTGTTGATGTCCCCGTTGTAACGCAAGGTAAAACACTAGATGAGCTTGCGCACAATATTCAGGAAGCTGTAGATCTCCAACTGGAAGGTGAAAATCTTGCCGATTTTAATCTTGCGCCACAACCATCTATTCTTGCAAATCTTGAATTAGTACTTGGTTCCCATGCCTAAACTCAAAATGCTTTCAGGTAAAGAAGTAACCAGTATTCTACAAGATGTTGGTTTCTTCGTTGCAGGCCAAAAAGGAAGTCATATAAAACTGAAACGTATTCTTGCAGATGGAACTTCGCAAACACTTACCATACCAAATCACGACGAATTAGATAAGGGAACACTAAAAGCAATTTACAATCAAGCGCTGCGATATATTTCAGAAGAGAATTTGAGAAAACATTTCTATACCGATTAAAAAACGACCTCTTAAAAGAAAACCCTCCCACGAAGTTCATGGAACTTGCAGTGGGAGGGGCGGGTCGTTGTGTTTCCGTTTGGCAGAAGCTGCCTAATATATTCAAGATGGGGGTTTCTTTCCAGTTGGTGGCATATAATCATCGCCAGTTTTGTTCAGAGCGACTTGGTAAAGCATCCAAAGCTCTTCGTCAGTAGACCAATCACGCGGCGAAAATGCGAGGATGCTTTGGATAACATCAAGGCGTTCATCTGTGGAAACACCTTCTTTTTTTGCAATGCGCTTCAGCAGCGAAAGCGATTTGCTATCTGATATTTCGGTCGTGAAAAGAATGTCTTTTTTCCGAGCCATTGTAGCCCCTCCTTTTTCAATTTTTAAATTACCTTCTCTGAATCCCCGCCCAACAATGTTGGGCGTGACTCGCTCATTAAAGATGAGCGGCACTCCAAATGAAAAACAGGAACTCAGAGAAAGTGGGCAGGATGTGTACGATTTCCTGCCCATAATTACCACTTACACTCACCGTTTCACTGTGAGCGTAAGAAAACTTCCTACGCCGTTTGTTTCAAAGTCATAGAATGGGGATATGGTGATTGATGCATCATCCCCAAGCATACGCGATACAAAATTCTGGAAAAATGGTACTTGGGGGCCAATTCGTAGGAAAACGTTTGTTTGCCAATCAATCAAGAGGTGTTCAGCGCGGAAAGTTACAGGGATGCCATTGATGGAGAACAAATCGTAGGCAAGAGTCGTGTTGACTCTCGTGATAATTCTATGCCCTTACCCAATCAACAAATTGTTGGCGGAGCAAGTAAAAATCCTTTTTTGCCTGTTCGTATGTTTGAAAAATACGAGTTGCGTCGGTGTCAACAAACGATTGGAGCGGCAGAGAATTTGCGTTGCAGATAAAAAAGACTCTTTCATCCGATTTAAACTTGTCTGCAATGACTTGAGTGCGCTCATGATAATTTTTTAACGAATATTTTGAAATCAATGAACAAACCCTGTCCCATATGCCGTCCCCCTCATTCATAATGACCACAATTTTCTTACTTCCCAGATCTAATGCACGCTGAATTGGCATGGGGTCGGCAATGCCACCATCAATTCCAAATGTCCCAGCAATTTTTACTGGCGCTGAAAGAAATGGTATGGCGGCAGAGGCGGTAAGGGCGCGAAACAATTGGCGTTTATTGGGAGAAAAGTAAATTGGATTGCCCGTACGCATATCGGTGACAACAACTTCAAACAATGTATCCGACTGAAACAAAGCTTCCATATTAAGCTGCAAAGCTCCGCGGCGCAAAATTGAACGCATGCGCGAAAGCTGTAACACGGGATGTTTTCTTAGAAATTGCTTGAAATTAAATAGCTGGGCTCCGCATGTTTTATAAAGCCATATCATTTCCATACTCCCCAACTGTTGCGTATCTTCCCGCGCGGCAATAAAATAGGGAAACGTCCATGCACCCGCTGAATAGGTATGCACGCGATCAAGTGTAATGCCATGCTCATCCATAACATAAGAAAGTTCCCGAAGTATGCCTGCCAAATAAGTGCCATATATGCCTCCGCATGCAGAAACAACACTGATATGATTCATGCAGCCTCCTTTTCAGGTTATGTTTTCCTTATAGTAAATCGTTGAAACAAAAAATGCCAGATGCTCGAATTTTGCGTGTTACTTCTCCGCCAACTCACCATTTTCCCATTTCCAGGGAACAAAATAGATAGAAACTTGTGCATTGTTGAGCTCTGTACGCACAAATTCGTCAAAGGACGCGCCATCTTTTTCAATTTCCTTCTGAAGCTCGTTCAGCAAGGCTTGCGGAAAAAGCACGTTGTCAGAAAACTCTTCCACACTCCAGCCATATAACTCTTTTGTCGCGCGAGGAAGCACATCGGCATTCGCCGCGCGCAACGTCTCATCCACAACGCCATGCGCGCGCTCCTCGATACCACCACGAGATGTATGACTGCCTATATACTGCCGGAACACAGCGTGAACAATCAAATCTCTAAGAACAGACTGCCGGATTGTTTGTTGCGCCGCCGGTGTCAGCTCGCCGCCACCGGCCGTGAGACTGCTCTGCCTTTGAAACAATTCAAAAGCAGACACATGATCGGTGTACGCGCGATACAATATAAATTCGCCGTTAACGCGCATAACAGGAAAAAGACCAAAAGCCCAGATAAAACTTCCGAGCACCAATAAACTTACTAGGATTACTAAAAATTTTTTTCTCATAACAAATTCATTCATTGAAAATTAAAAATTGTAAAATTGAAAATTTTCTTTACTGTATCGAGCAAAGAAAAAGAATCTATCTTCTCTTCCACCTTACTGCTTCCTTCAGAATCAACAATAATCACCACCTCCTCCCCCGGCTTACGATAATTGAACTTCTCACGCGCTTCGCGCTCTATGCCGCGCCCGCTATGAAGATCTGCAAGCTCTCCCGCAAGAGCTTCCTTCTGTGCTTTAAGCTGTTGTATCTCTTCTTCCACTTCCCTCCGTTCCGCCTCCACTTCCCAACCGACCATAAGCGCCCGAAAACTGGCAACGCCTGCGCCTATGAGCAGTAAAAATAATATCACAAGCACCGTACGCGACGCAAAAAACGCGCGAAGCAACTGATTATCTTGATTGGCATACATAAAAACGATAGTATAGATATCAACACTATGAGATCGCAAAAAACAAAACGCAGAATCAGCATTGTCTGGACAATACTAAGCATTCTTGTCGCCTTGAGCATGATTATCTTTTCATTCGGCCCAAGCTTCTTTTAGTATAGTGCGTCAGGGACGGTGTTTCAATACCCGCACATACACCTCCGGCGGAATATAAACTCTACCGGCCGCTTTGAGGCGTTTTTTGCCTTCTTTTTGTTTTTTCCAAAGTTTCATCTTGCGACTGCGGTCACCGCCATACAAATATCCCGTAACATCCTTCTTTAAGGCAGAGAGCGTCTCGGAAGCAATAATACGCCCGCCAACCACCGCTTGTATTTTTACCTGGAACATCTGGCGCGGCAGCGTATCTTTCAAAAGCGTTACAAGGGCACGCGCGGCAAAAGACGTCTTTGCCTGCGACACAATGCGCGCAAGCGGCGGCACCGGCTCATCCGCAACACGGACTTCAACACATTCCACATGAGCGTCTCGCATGCCTGCCGGCTTGTATGAAAGCGATGCGTACCCCGACGTAACACTTTTGAGTTTGTCAAAAAAATCGGATACAACTTCACGAAGCGGCATCTCGGCGCGCAGTTTCATGCGTACGCCATCTGCGGCGGTATGCCTGCCTACACTGAACGGCTCCGATACCACCAGCACGCCTTCGTGTATATCAAGAAGCGTCATGACATCGCCCAAATATGTATTGGGGACAATTATCTCCGCAGACATCCATGGTTCGCGCACGCTGATAATCTGGTCTTTTGATGGAAACTTTGCCGCCGAAGACACAATTTCCATCGAACCGTCTTTTTTTGTTATTTCATACGCAATGGATGGGCTTGCGGTAACAACAGAAATGGAAAACTCGCGCCGCAACCGCTCCGTAACAATCTCCAAATGCAGCATCCCGAGAAACCCGCAGATAAAACTGCGTCCCAGCACCGGCGATGACTCCGGCTCAAACGTTAACGACGCATCGTTGAGGCGCAATTTGCCAAGCGCATCGCGTAAGACTTCATAATCTTCTTCGTGTTCCGGAAAAAAACTTGCCCAGAGCACTGGTTGCGGGTCGCGATACCCTGATAACAACTCTAAACCTTGCGCTTTTTGTAAATCTGCCGGCCCAACGGTATCGCCAATACGCACGCGCGTGGGATCTTTAATACCCGTTACAATGTAGCCAATATCCCCGGCCGAAAGAACCGGCACACTCGTAAGAGCGGGCGAAAATATGCCTACATCTTTTACCTCAAAAGGAGTGCCTGACACAAACAATTTTGCGCGCGTGCCGCTTGCAATGGAACCGTCCACTACGCGCACATACGCTATAATGCCGCGATGGCTCTCAAACAAAGAATCAAATATAAGCGCGCGAAATACTCCCACCCCAACAGGGGAAATTGCCGGCGGCGGCACTTCTTCTACAATGCGCGCCAGAACGTCTAAAACGCCTGCTCCCGTTTTTGCGGATACCTGTACCACGCGTTCGGGCAAAATGTTCAACAGATCCGCAAGCTCTTCAACCGTTTCCTCCACCCGGGCATCAGCAACATCAATTTTGTTGACTGCCGGTATGATAGTAAGACCCTCTGCGCTCGCGATATGAAGATTGGTGAGAGTTTGCGCCTGCACCCCCTGCGTGGCGTCCACTAATAATACCGCCCCTTCCACCGCAGCAAGCGCTCGAGAAACTTCGTACAGCATTCGGACAGGCTGCATTTTTATGGTGATGCCCCGTTCGCGCTCAAGATCCATTTGATCCAAGAGCTGCGGCTTCATGTTACGCGTCTCCACGGAATGCGTAAGCTCCAATAGACGATCGGCAAGCGTTGACTTGCCATGATCAATGTGAGCAATCACCACAAAGTTTCGGATATGATCTGTGTTGTACATAATACCCATATATTTTGGTTTCCTATTTTTGCGCCCACTTCTTCCATTCTTTTTTCGATAAACCGGATTGTCGAATCATTGTCTCAAAAGTACGCGGTGGAAAAGATTTTCCCGCATGAAAGTTTATACCAACCACACATCCCGTGGAATAATTAATCCATGCCTCATGCGAGCCTTCGCGCTCATTATAAAAATCGAAGCCCTTCTCTTTAAGAAAGGCTACAACATCTCTATATGTCCAATTTCTTACTCCACGAGGCATTCGTTTTTCATAGTACCCAATTCCTTCTTGTCGTCATAAACCAATTTACTATAAATTGTCTGCCATTTTTCTCTCATAACCCTTTCTCTCGCTGCCTGCTGTAAATAAACAAAATATCTTTTCCAGTATTCAATGGGGGCATACCTATTGAGCAAATCGTCAGAAAGATTTTTGTTTCTTACAACTTTCAAATGAAGCCGCGCTGCTTCCACTAAACTGCCCATGAGTTGTTGTGGATCTTTTCCCTCCTCTATAATATCAAAAGTCAGACAAACACCCACATATTTGTCTTTTTCGGGATACACAAAAAACTCAATCGTACCCTTATTTTTAGTATTTTTCGGCCTCTCTATATTCATATTTGTATTCTACAACAATAGATATACCGGCATATAAGAAACATATTTTTGGGGGATTTCCAACATGGTATATATTGCATCATTCACCATATCAATAAGCGCGGAGAGCGTATCTCCTTCTGTGATGCAGCCGGGGTAATCAAGAACTTCCGCCACAAAACCGCCATCTTGAGAACGGCGGATGTGTACCTTAACTTCGCGCGGAAACAAAACCCGCAACTGTTTTACTTTTTCCGTTTCTTTTCTGGTAAGTTTTACCATATACACACTATAACCCAAAAGTCTCGCAAGAACAAGGAAGTGTGTTTTTCTACCATAATAAAAATCTCCGCTTGCAAATCGCAAAACGGAGAAGTTGCAATGTCCGGCTGGAGATTTTAATTTCCAGCCGGACAAAGGGACAAAGCGTCCAAAATCCAGAGAGCCTAACCGACCAAGGACTGCTTGCGCGGCTGGACACCGGCGAGCATAACACAGGAGTCATTGAACCTCTGGCCAGTAGAATAGCTCAGGTCGAGCCCGCGGTTATTGGGGCTGCGGTTGAGAGACACCACGCAGCGACAATGGTTCGGGTCCTGCCAGGGTTTATGCGGGAAGATTATAAATGGCTTCCTTATGGAAGTCGTTGTCTTCCCATGCTGTTGCGCGAAACGGATGCTGTGTTCATAAGTCGGCACTAGCAATCCAGCCGCAGACAGAATCCCTGGACATTCATCGAGGTAAAACATTCGGTCTGGATCAATGATTTTTATCTCGTCTTCCCACGGGGTCTTGCTCGACTTGAGCGGGAAGTTCTCCTGCGTGATGTACCTGTGCACATAATTGAACCCGTTCGCCTTGAGGTAGGCGACAACCTCGTCGGTAGTCTCTGCCACCCCCATCTTCACGAGAAACACGGGAGGGTCAAAGCCGAGAATACGTTCCAACTCCTCCACATTCACTCGCGATAGGTCGCCATGCTTAGCGGCCCGGAAGAGCCGACTCAAGTGTCCTGAATTGTAAAGAACTTGGAGTTCTCCAACATCCAGTTCCTGATCCTCCACTAACTGCATCAACTGCCTTGCCTGACTAAATGGGTTGCTCATACAGCAACTCCTTTCGCTACTCCGCCCTTTTTGATTTTTTGACAGGCGGGTTATAGCTTTAAACCCACAAAATTTATGAGCTTAAAGCCATAACCAACGCCTTATTTGAATGTGCGGGTCCAGTTTGTACCTATTATATACAAATTATCTGAATTGTCCAGTAGATCCTGTAATGTTGACTTCCGTGATTGTTATTTGTGGCAATGGATTCCATGTGATGCTACTATATATATGAGGTGTTCGTTTCCATACCATACTGCATTCTCTCTATTCTGTATAGGAGGTTTTTATGTCTTTTAGATCTTTCTTTTGGTTTATGCTGCTTGTTACCTTCCTGCCTACTACTGGTTGTTCCGCGAAACGGAACCGCGTGTTTGTAACAGGACTTTTTGAAACGCATGAGCTTATGGACGTGGCATATCAGAAACTTGATGCAGAAGACCAGTTGTATCGTGAAAAAAAACGCCCTAATCGCATCACGGAAGAAGATATTCGCAATGCGGGATTTAGTCTCCACGTCACCGAGAAAGACGGGGCTGTCCGCCCTGTAAAAAACATGATTGTGCTGAAAGGATATAAGGCATTTGAACAGGTGTTCGGCGAAAACCCTCTGGCGTTTAACTCCATCAGTCCGCTTGAGCTTGCAGATGAAAAAAGTCTGTGGATGGTGGAAATGTACCGTGATGAAAGGGTGCACGGTGAAGAACCTTTTGTATATATTAACACGGAGGAAACGAAACCAAACAGCGTAGAAACCTGGTATATCTTCGTTACTCGTCTAGATATAACTTCCGGTAGACGGGAGGTTATCATGCTCTCAAAAGAAGACAAGAGTGAACAAGGAACAGACTCTACCTCCGCTCCCCTTCGCGGTATTTTCGGCGGCATGGGACGAATTATGGGAGGCGCAGGAACTGGTTTAGGTAAGGCTTTCTAAATGTAATACCACCCAACCCCTGCATCTTTGACCCCAATTCCAACGGGGTCTTTTTTACACTTCGACTCCGCTCAGTGTGAAATATGCGGCAAGATGCCATGTACTTCATAAATGCTCCTGTTCAGGGCCAATGGTTTCCTTGCGCCAAAACCTGCGGCTCATGCTATTTCTTATTTCTCCGTATTCTTTATTTTGGCGCGCGTGAAGAAAAACAGCGGCAACAATAATACCAGCGAGCCCCGCGAGCAGCCCCTGTGCAAATATTCCAAAGAAACTAGTAAGGTCAAACACCAGCGCAAGCATTTGTAAAACTCCGTAACTAACAACGCCCAACAAAATACTCGCGCCTGTTATATCAACAACAGATGTCCGAAGATTACGCGAATGAGTTTCTCCTTCAATCCACCCAAGACTCAAGCCCAAGACAACCGCATTTGCGATCGCGCCGACCGCAAACGCAAGCACAAGCCCCAGCACCGCGACATTCGGCACATCCGCCACACGCAGCATGCGCACAAAAACATATGTAAGGCCTTCTGCCTCACGCAGTATCCCCACAAACACAACAGCGCATACGACAGTAAAACCAGCGGACAAGATATTCACCACAACAGGAACGCGCACGTTGCCAATCGCGTAAAACGCGCGCACAAACAGCGCGCTTAAGCTTTGCGCGACAATACCCAAAGCAAAAAGCGCGAGGCTTGCGGCAGTTAGGCGCGTATCAACCCAGCTAAACGCACCCGCCCCTAGAACAACACGCACAATCTGCGCTCGTAACACTATAAAAAGAACCGCGCTGGGCAGTGTCCAGAACAAAATATGCCGAGATGCAGAAAAAAGGTGATCAAAAAATAACGACCGTTCTTTTTTTACAATAAGTTCGGTCATTGTCGGAAACGCCGCTACGCTATATGAAAGCCCTATGACAGCAAGTGGAATGGACTGCAAATTATAGGCAAGCTGAAAAATAGCAATAGAGCCGACCCCCAGCAGCGATGCAATGGCAGTTACCGCAAGAAACGCACATTGCATTGCCACAAGCCCAAGCGTGCGCGGCAGAGATCTGCGAAACACTTCCATAAGTAAAGCGCGCCGCTGTAATGCCAAGCGCGGGAAATACCCCGTATGCACAAGACTGGGAATTTGGATGCCGACATGTAACAGCGCCCCAAAAACAACACCCCACGCAAGCCCCGACAATCCTATGTGCGGCACAAAAAACACGATACCGACAATGATACCGAGATTGTAAAATAAAAAACTAGCGGCGTACGGAAAAAATCGCCGAAACGACTGTAAAATACTCGAGGCAAGATTGGACAGACCAAGCAATAATGGAGACAAAAGCATCACGCGCGACAACTGCACCGCTTCGGCATGCATTGCCGGATCAAATCCTGGCACGAGAAACGGCATAATAGCCGGCATTGCTACATAGGCGGCTCCTATAAGAACAGTGATGCCCAGAAGAAACGCAACAAGAATCGTTTGAGTAAACTCGCGCGCGCGCTCTTCGTTTTGAGCAATGCGCTCTAGAAACAAAGGGATAATCGCGGTAGAGGCTACAAAAAAGAGCGACAACGTATAGAGAATATCAGGAACGCGAAATGCAGCATAGTATATATCTAGCTCTTCCCCCGCGCCAAAACGAGAAGCAAGAAGGCGATCACGCACAATTCCGAGAATGTTGCTCGCAATCGTAGCAACTGCCAGGAGAAAGGCTGCCTCCTGTACTTTTCTAAACTCTTTATGAAACAGTTCGAATATGCGCCGTACCACCGCCGTGATTATTCAGATGCATCCCCCTCTCTCAAGACATCACTCTGATCAAGCTCTTCGCCCTCTTTCTCAACAGGGATCGCTCCCCTGCTTAACGGGGATGGCGAAATGCCCTCGAGCACATCTTTGCCTGCTTCCAGGTTTGCAAGAATCGCCCGCATTTCTATGTTGTCAGGATTCAAGCTTTGAATATGCTTAAATTGTTCAACCGCCGACTCGCGCTCGCCGCGTTGGGCATACGCAAGGCCGAGGAAATACCGCGCGTTGGAATAGTTGGGATTAATACGTACCGCGCGCTCGAGAACAAGCTCGGCATCGCGGCTGCGATCTTGCTGGTAATACAACAAGCCGAGCTGGAACAAAACACCGATATCATTTGGTTCCGATACAGCCGCCTGCTCCGTACTGGTAATAGCTTCAACAATATTTCCTTTCAGAGCCGCGATCTGCGCGAGGCGAAAGTGTGCTGCCGCGTAATCGGGCTTCAGGCGTATGGCTTCTTTTAAAGCTTCGCGGGCTTTTACATGGTCGCCCAACGAAATATACACGCGGGCAATGTCTTCATGAAGTACCGGATCGAATGGAGATTGATCCACCGCCAGCGCATAGGCAGCGACCGCGGCATCAGCGGAACCTCCCACAAACGGTATAACAGCTTCGTATATCTGCCCCAAAAGACGCCAGTTTGCCGCGTTGCCGGGATGCACCTCGGTAGCAGCCTTGGCGCTTGAAATTGCTGAAGAAAGAGCTGCTTGAAACGCACTGCGGACATCTTCCGGCCTATCACCGGTCGTGTTCTCCAAGCTGCGACGCAACTTGAGTGCGGACGTTTGTGTTATCGCCTGATAATACAAGTCGTGGCTTGTATCAAACTCCACCGCACGTTGAAAAAAACGTTCCGCTCCATTTACCGCGCCTGTTTCGTTAAAGAGGGCGACACCGCGCCCGTAGATGATAGCGGCCACATACTTTTGACTTGTTATATAGAGACCCACAACACCAAATACCATGAGAAAGATCATCACTAACGCCGAAATAAACCCTTTCGCGGAATCAGCCCGGATGGAACCGGTGGTTTCCGATAAAAACCCTGCCGCGCGTATCTGGGCAACAAGCAAGCCGATCATTAAAAACGTTAAAACAGATATAGTACCCGTTAGCGGATAGACAAACCATGAATACAAAAGATAGAGGAGGCCGAAAAACGTTGCCGCGCAAAACCGATGGTCGACATTGTCCCACTGGAGCTTGCCGAGCGTAGAGACACCCGTCCACAATACAGACCCGATAAACACCAGAAACGCAAACGCTCCCAATATGCCTGTGGTGGTAAGCAATGTTGTGACAAAAGAAGAACCGGTTCCAAATCGCAGCCGCCAGAATACCGTTGTGTTTACATCCGGGCTTTTAAATCTGTCCCACGCGTACCCAAATGAATTCGGACCAACGCCAAACATTGGTTTTTCCTGCATTACTTCCGCGGCGATCTGGAGCGAGGAAGAAATGGATGGTGTAACATCAAGCGGCGGGTTAATAGAAAACGTAAGGGCGCCAACTATATTCTGTGATAAATACAGCAATATAGATAGCAGAAGAAGAAGCAACGGCCAAACAATATACCGCATCCGTTCCCCACGATCTCCCGGACGAGAATAATGGTAGGCAAGGTAGATAACCGCGATAATCGCGGTACCTATCCACACCATCCGAAAATTCACCACTGCCGCGCCGAGCAAAGATAATACGGCAAGCGCGATACTGCCCGAGCGAAATACACGCCCATTGCTTGATTCTTCCGCCAAAAACGGGATAAGGCTTACCAAAATGAATCCAAAAAAGATGCCGATCGCATTCCATTGGCCAATGGGATGAAACGTCCGAAGTTTTGCAAACTCCCACTGGAATATATCGATGCTAAAAATAGTCTGAACAAGCATAAAAAGACCCACAACAGCCGCGGCAATAAGAATATAGGTGTACGCGCGCTTGGTATTTGATGCATCACGCAATGTCACCGCAGCTAGAAACGCAATCAGAATGCCCGAGAGAATGTTAAAAAATGAGCCGGGAGTAGAACCCCAAAAACTTACTTCCGGACTTACGGAAAATAATGCCGCCAGGAAGTAGACAACCAACCACAACCCCAACGCGTACAACGGGGCCGCGCGCGGTATGCGGATTACTCCTTTATAAATTGCAGTGCCAAGCCAAGCCACAAACCCGACAATCGCAAGCAACGAAACAAAAAACATCTTGTTTGTGTCAACAGGATTTATGGTAAACGGCAAAAACCACACCGGCATAAGAAGCGCGATCAGATAGACGCTCCATTTGGCAACAACTTCCCACACCGACTGCCCATTTTCAAAACCTGGCTCGATATGTTCCTCGATATGTTCTTCGGGAACAGTAACAACAAGCGAAGTATTCTCCACCTCTTTGTGATCTTCGGCAAAAGAAAATAACCGCATGGTACATTATAAACCAATAAATGCCATTACAGCATATATTCTAAACATCATATAAAACAATAGCAACTATATATGGGTATAACCTGTGATTGCGCAGTTTTTCTTTGGGATATATACTAATGTTTAGTAATGTCATATCTATGGAACGAAAATATATAACAGTTAAAGAGGCGGCAAAATATCTCGGCGTAAGTCCCCTTACACTCCGCAATTGGGATAAGCTTGGGAAACTCGCGGCATACCGCCATCCCATCAATAACTATCGCGTCTACCGGCTCGACCAGCTTGAGTTGTTTTTGCAATCCATTGAATCTCCCGGTCTGCGAAAAACTCATGCCAATACGGCAAAAAAAATACATATTCGCATGGAGGAAGATTAAAAATTGACAAACTAAGCTCACCATGCTAAAGTGTTTATGTATGCTGGACGGCTACCCCCGCCTTGGCGGGGGAGGAAAGTCCGGGCACCCTTCCCGACGATGTTGGGACAGAAGAAGGTAACGGCTAACAGCCGTCGTCCGATATACATCGGACCGAGACAGTGCCACAGAAACAATACCGCCAATCATCATGAATGCTGAGTCTAAAGCTCAGCGTAGTGACAGAGGCAAGGGTGAAAAGAGTGGAGTAAAAGCCCACAGACGATATCGGCAACAATATCGTGCGGAAAACGCTTACCTGGTGCAAGTCCGCAAGGACGCTTGATTCCAGCAGTAATGCTGGAGCTAGATAGATAACCGTTGCCAACTTTGTTTGCCGAAGGCAAGTACAAAGTTGAGCATCCGCCGAAGCCTCGTGCGTAGGCGGACCCTCCTTCGCTCTTCGAGCTTCGGAGGGTACTCAATTTTGCAGCTATGCTTCGCATAGGCAAAATTGGTACAGAACCCGGCTTATAGGCATACAAAAACTCCTCCGACAAAAGTCGGAGGAGTTTTGATTTTCAATACCTCTACCTCTTCCGGCGGAAGAATGCCGGCACGTCCCATTCACTGTCATCTTTTGTGTCCGACTCCTCTTGAGGGGCTTCCACAACCGCCGGCTTCACTATCGGTCGCGGGGTAGTAGACATACGGTTAACTGGTATGACCTGTTCTGTCTTTTTCTTTTCTATACCGAGCGGATCTGCACCGGTTGTGAACATACCTATACGCATATCAGCCGGAAAACACGACGCAATGACAGTAACTTTTATTTCTCCTTTCTTGAGGCGCGCGTCTTCCACGGCGCCAAAAATAACTTTAGCGTCCTTGTCGATGGACTCGGTAATGACACGCGCTGCCTCCTGTACTTCCCACATGGACATGTCGGGCCCGCCATGGATGGAGAAAAGCACGCCCCGGGCGCCATCAATGGCGACATCCAGCAAAGGTGAATTTATCGCTTGCTTGGCTGCATCCGTCGCGCGCGTCTCGCCCGAACCCTTGCCGATACCCATCAACGCGGACCCTGCGTCTTGCATAATAGCCCGCACATCCGCGAAGTCTACATTTACAATACCCGGCATGGTAATAAGGTCTGATATACCTTGCACGGCTTGGCGCACCACCTCATCGCATGTCGCAAACGCGTCTTTGAATGTAGTGCCTTTTTCAATTACGGAAAGAAGTCTATCATTCGGAATAAGCACCATGGCATCCACAGAATTTTTCAAACTCTGCAAACCTTCGTTTGCAATACGCGCCCGCTGCGCCCCTTCAAACGAAAACGGCCGCGTAACAACGGCTACCGTAAGCGCCCCTTGGCTGCGCGCGGCTTCCGCAATAACCGGAGCACCCCCGGTGCCCGTACCGCCGCCAAACCCGCAGACAATAAACGCCATGTCCGCGCCTTTGAGCGCGTCTTTTATTTCTTCAATTGTCTCTTCCGCCGCTTGGCGCCCCAAATCCGGGTTCATTCCCGCGCCTAACCCGCGTGTAAGATTCTTGCCAATGTGGATTTTTTTAGGTGAGAGGTTGTGGTGAAGATCCTGGGCATCGGTATTAATCGCAATAAAATCAACGCCTTGGACCTTCGCGCGGATCATGTGATTTATCGTATTGCCGCCGGATCCTCCTACCCCAATAACCTTAATGCGGGCAAATGCTTCAACTTCTGGTTTAATGCTTGGCATAGACCCATCGTACTGCCCCTATTCTCCACCGTCAACGTTGCTAAAACCGTTACAGTATGGCGCATAGAAACATTTTTTCCGCTTTTTGTGGAAAACCTGTGCATAGCCTGTGGATTTAAACTTTTTGTATTACTTGGCGACGAAACCGCCAAGTTTAAAGCGACGATTGGTAAAATCATAAAAATCTAATATAATTACTTTGAATTACGAAATCCCTCCTAACCTCCCTTTTCCAAAGGGAGGAGCGTATGTCCCCCTTTGGAAAAAAAAGGGGGGTGAAGGGGGATTTTTTTAAGAGTTTCGTAACTCAAAGATAATTAGTATCTATAATGAACAAATCAACAACTAGACTAGATCCCAAAAAACGCTATTTACAAGTGGCGTTGAACGGCACGCTTGAAGACGCTCATGAAATAATTAGTAACTTACCAAAAAGTGACAGAATTATTGTTGAGGCGGGAACGCCACTTATCAAAAGGTATGGTGAGTACGGAATTCGCCAAATTCGTAATTGGTATGAAGCACACTTGTCAGGGCAAGTTTTAGCACCTGTTGCTATGGCTAATGTATCGGCGAATTCCGTACTCTCAATGTTGTTTCAATCGGCACTTTCTGGAACGGCAACCGTTCAAAAATCGACTCCCCAAACTATACAAAAAGATGAAATTTTCCCTTACATTGTTGCCGATTTGAAAACAATGGATAGAGGCGAGACAGAAGTTGAAATAGCCGCGCGAGGCGGTGCAAGTGCTGCGATTGCGCTAGGAACAGCACCGATTGAAACTCTTAATTCATTTGTTGAAAAATGTGAAGAACACGGACTGGACGCGATGATTGACATGATGAATGTCGAATTTCCTTTGTCAGTTTTGCGTGCGCTAAAAAAAGTTCCTCCCGTAGTTATTATCCACCGAGGCGTAGACGAGGAAAAGTTTAATCGGGAAAAACAAATCCCTTTACACGAAATTCGCCGTATAAAGGGCAACTACAATAGTATGATCTCAATCGCGGGAGGCGACACACTTCGCGAAGTTCAACGGTCATTTTTTAATGACGCGGATATTGTTGTAATTTGGAAATCAGTATTTCAAAAGGCGGATGACACCGTTGCCCTTATTGAAGGATTTTTGAAAGAAATCAAATAGGAACTACTTTTGTTTTTCGTCAAAATATTTCGAGAGGCTTTTTATCCCCTCAAAAAATTCTATTGGCAAAGCAAAGATAACCGTCTTGGAAGGATCGGGGTTTATTTTTTCTATTGTTTGTAGAGTTCGCATTGAAATACCGCCCGGCGTACTGCTTAAAACACCAGCCGCTTGAGCAAGTCGCTCTGACGCTGCAAATTCTCCTTCTGCCTTGATGATAACTGCTCGGCGTTCACGTTCTGCTTCCGCTTGCTTTGCCATTATGCGTTTCATGTCTGCTGGAAGTTCTATGTCTTGAATTTTAATATCAGTAACTAAAATGCCCCAAGAACCCGTCGCCTGGGCAACAATCTTTTGGATTTCTTCGGCGTTTTTTTCTCTTTCCGACAAAAGCGAATCAAGTTCAATACTGCCGATAACATCTCGAAGCGCTGCCTGTGCGTATTGGGAAACCGCAAGCGTATAATCTTTTATAGTCAAAACAGCCTGCTCGGCATTTTGAACTTGGAAGTATACTACCGCGTTGATACCGACTGGAACATTATCTTTTGTGATAACTTCTTGCTGTGGTATGTCGGTAGTGGTGATACGCAAATCAACTTTGGTCATTTTCTGAATTCCAATCAAAATCCATGTCAAACCAGGCGTTCGCGTTCCCGTGTATTTACCAAGAGTAAGCACAACTCCGCGTTCATATTGATCAACTATCCTCAATCCAAAAAGGATGAGGAAAAATACGAAACTAATTATCGGCCAAATAAATATTTCCATAGTGTTTTTATTATAGCACAAGTCTGGAAAGCACAATAGGTGTAGTATATCATGTTCCGGCGCAAATCAGCAAACGAGGACAGTGCGGAATTCCCTTCTTGAACCCAGTATGAGAGAACCTCTACAAGATTCTATGGTATCAACGGACGTAAAAACCGCGCGACGTATTCCCCCAGTTTTGAGGGTATGAGACGAGGCAGACGGCTGTGCTTCCCTTCACGACATCCCCACGCGCACAACCCCACCGCAACCGCCCAGGCGGGGTCTTGCGCAAGTTCATGCGTGGGATCAAGAACAAGAATCGTACCTACTTGTGCCGGTAGACGGAGAGTTCTGCGTGAAAATTCAACCATACCGGCCAACTGTGCCCCACCCCCCGAGAGCACCACACCCGAAGGTAAAAGGCCTGATCTACCCATTTTGCGAAGATATTTTTCCACGAGCTCAAAAATATCGACAGTACGCGCCTCCACCACTTCCGCAAGCTCCCAGCGCGAGACGGTAGTCGCGATGTCGGGCACCCATGCGGCAAAGCGTATCACGTCGCGACGCGCTGCTACCTCGTCAGTCGCAACCACGCCGTGCGCCACTTTTACGGCCTCGGCTACTTCAAGCGGCACTTGAAAGCCAATCGCGATGTCATTGGTAATGTGTGCCGCACCAATGGGAAATACGTGCGCTGATATCAGTGCGCCGTCCTCAAACACCGTGCAAGATGCCGTCTCTCCGCCAAGATTAAGCTGTAAAACACCGATCTCCCGCTGATGTTTGGAAAGTGTCGCGTACGCTGATACCAACGAGGACGAAACAATATCATCCACGATAATACCCGCCGCCTCCACCGCGCGCACGAGATTACGCAAATGCGGCGTAAAGGCGGTAAGATACAACACCTCTGCTTCCAGGCGATTGCCTATCATGCCAAGCGGCTGCATAACACCTGATTCTTTGTCAACCGTATAGGCCACCATGAGCTCATGCATGATTTCTCTGTTATGCATGGTGGGGAGATTTGCCCGGGCGGCCGCGTGCGCACGCTCAACATCCCCCTCGCTTATTTCGCCATCAGCCCGCGATATCACAACCACCCCGTTGGCCGCAACACTGCCAAACCCGACTCCGCCAAACCCTACCTGCGCGTGGTCTATAGCGACACCCGCATGCTGGCTTGCGCGCGCTACAGCGACGCGGATGCTTGCCGCCGCGTCCGCGACATCAATTACCGCGCCCCGACGCATACCGCCTGCCAACGATGCGCCGTATCCCAAAAGAGAAAATGCCCGTTCGCCATCTTCCGGGCGCGGTTCACAAACAGCAACACGAACTGTTGTCGTACCGACGTCTATGCCTGTTATGATAGTGCGGGACATGCCAAAAAATAATGAGCGTTAGCGAATATATTTTTTGAGCACCCCGTCGGATGACGGGGTCTCCAAATCAAAACTCATTTGGACGTATAGTTTATCTCCGGTAAAAACTACCTGCATATACTCTTTCTCTTTCCTCTCCATCCTGTTTGCGTCCTTTTTGGTGTGATGGTCATATCCGTACAAATGCAACAGCCCGTGCAAAAAAAGATAGAGAACGCGCTCGGTATACGGCATGCCTAACCGCCTTGATTCCCGCTCCGCTTCGTAGGGATTAATAACAACCTCACCCGTGCCGGTATCAAGCCGAAACGCAAGAACATTCGCGCGCTTGTCAATCTTACGCCACATATTGTTAAGGACGCGCGTTGCCTCGTCGCCCAAAAATACCACGCTTACTTCCATAGTATGCTTTTTTGAAGCAATGCAAAAGACCCGTTCCAAAAGAGAACGGGGGATATGCTTTGCTGTTTTGTTGAGAATGGCAAGAGAACCTGTTTTTTTACCCAGAGGCATACATGAAGTCCCGCTAAACGGGATGAAGCGCATTTTTAACGGCGCGCATAACCCTCTCACCCGACACGCGTCCCTGTACACTCATCATCACCAACTTCATTATTTTGCCGAAGTCTTTTTCGGAACTGGCATTTGCTTCGCGTATCGCACTTTTAACCGCTTTTTGCAATTCATCATCAGACAACTCCGCTGGAAGGTATGCTTCCAAAAGCACGGCTTCTGATAATTCTTTTTCGGCAAGCTCCTCACGCCCGCCCTTTTCAAACTCCGCGGCAGCTTCCTTGCGCTGTTTTACTTCGGTGCGAATAACCTGCACCGTCTCCTCCTCGGAAAGACCCGTATCTTTTTTTATAAGGCTGATTTCCTTGTTGCGGATAGCCGAAATGAGCATACGGAGAGTAGAGACACGGAGAGTGTCTTTCTGCTTCATTGCTTGCTTCAAGTCTTCGTGAAGTTTTTGTTGTAACATAGATAGCCCATTAGGCTTTAGGCACTAGGCTCTAGAAGAAACCGATTTTCTAACGCCTAGAGCCTAACGCCTACTCTATTTTTCCCAATTTCCGGAGCTTATCCATTTCGTGCCTATGCGCGATGCGGTACAGAGCGTCTTTTTTGTCTATGCGCTCGGTTTTGGGCCGCGAGCGGTACTGCAATCTGCGCGCGCGCACCAAAACACAGCTCTGCTGCACTACGCGAGTAAAGCGACGCAAAAAAGCGCTGGTAGATTCTTTTTGTTTTTTGTGGACTATTAAAGGCATATATCTGTTTCTGTTATAGATGAATCACACTTCTGTAAGCTCTCCGTCTTTCCATCCTCCGAGGAGGTGTAAATGGAGGTGGTTAATCACTTGTCCGCCTGCGCGCCCTACATTGAAAGCTAGCCGATACCCGGGCAAGTGTTCTCGCTCCGCCACTTCCTTTGCGGTATAAATTAAGCTCGAGGTAAGATTTCTGTCTTCTTCCGTTAATTCCTTAATTGATAATACGTGTTTTTTAGGAATAATCAAGAGATGTACCGGCGCTCGCGGCTGGATACTTTTGAAAACAATAATTTCTTCTGCCTGGTGCGTAATCTCTGCATGAGTCACACCATCCACAATTTTGCAAAAAATACAGTCTATCATTTTTTCCCTTTAAGTTTTGATTTCACGGTTTCCACCACGTCCTTCAAAAACACTGTCTCCTGCATGCCGGTTTCCATTTCGCGTACAATGACCGTCCCGTCGAGCGCCTCTTTCTGGCCCAAAATAAGCGCATAAGAAGATGCGACTTTTTCCGCGATTCTCAACTGGCTTTTGATGGAATCTTTCCCCATAGATTCGCTCACCGGCATACCTGCCTTACGAAATTCTTCCAACAAGGCAAATGTCTTCTTTTTTGCCGCGGGTCCCAGCTGTACCAAAAACACCCGCGGCGTATGCTTCTTGGGAAACTGAAGATTCAGCGTTTTCATTTCCATAACAATACGGTCGAGGCCCAAAGCACCCCCCACCGCCGGCGTTGGTTTTCCACCCAATAGCTTGATAAGACCATCGTACCGCCCGCCGCCGGCAACCGCGATAGGAAGAGGCTTATCCGGCGTCTCTTTCGGTGTAGTATCCTCCAGCGCATTCTCTTCCGACGAGACAGAACCATCTAGGCAATTTACAAACAGTTCAAACACCGTATCGGTGTAATAATCCAAACCGCGCACGAGATAGGGATTTATAAAATAGGGGATACCGCCGTCATCAAGAAACTCAAGAAGGGTCGTGAACCGTTTCTTTGAAGCCTCGCTCAATGATTTAAGCATTTGCGGCGCTTCCTCCCGCAGTTGGATACAGAACATCTCTTTGCAATCAAGCAGGCGAAGCGGATTCTCTTTTACGCGGCGCTTACAATCCTTGCAGAGCGAATTGAACCGCCGCCGGTAGAACACCATGAGTTCTTTGCGGTATGCCGCGCGCGATTCTTCGTCACCGATACTGTTTACTTGCACCGCAATGTTCTGAAACCCGAGCTCTACAAGAATGGTATACATAAGCCGTATCACCAGAGCATCCGTTACAACATCTTCTTCGCCCAGAATCTCAAACCCAAATTGGTGCAACTCACGATAGCGGCCGCGCTGGGGATTTTCATGTCGGAAAAACGACCCGGCGTAATACAACTTTACCGGCTGCGGGAGTGTTTGCATGCCATGCTGAATATATGCGCGCGCGATAGACGCGGTACCCTCCGGACGCAGGGTGAGGGAATCCCCGCCCCGCGTGCGAAAACTGTACATTTGCTTTTCTATGATGTCGGTTGTCTCGCCGAGAGTGCGTAAAAACAACTCCGTTTTTTCGAAGTGTGGCGTTGCAATCCTGTTAAAACCGTAAAAGTTTGCGGTATGTTCCGCGACACTCATGACATGATCCCAATACGGCGCGTCGACCGGAAGAATGTCGTGCGTACCTTTTGGAGTTTGCAATAGTTCTTTTGGTATTTTTTTTGACACACGTTTATTGATTAGTTACTATCCCTAACTCTCTAAGGGGCCACAACCGCAGCAACGCACGGCCAATCAAAAAATCAGCCTCCAACACGCCCCATCGCCGGGAATCCGAGCTTTCCAGACGATTATCTCCCATCACAAAATACTCCCCGTTATCCAACAGTGTTGTGGAATTGGGCGCTGTTACAATCGTATCCGACAAGTATGATTCATCGATCAAAAAGCCGTCCGGGAAGCTGCTGTTTTTAACCATAACAGCACCGTTGTCAATGATAACCGTCTCGCCCGGAAGCCCGATGATCCGCTTGATGAAAAATTGGGAAGGATCCTGCGGATACCGGAACACGATCACTTCTCCTCGTTGGGGCAGACGCAAAAAATACGACAGTTCGTCAACAATCAGATACTCGCCGTCCTGGAATGTGGGAATCATAGAAGCGCCCCGCACGATAAACGGCTGCGCGATAAACAATCGAATGGGAAGCACGATCGCAAGCGATAAAAGAACTATTTTGGCAAACTCCCACACTTCGCGGAAAAACACGCCAAGAAAGCCTCGGGGAGAATCTTTTGTATCGTTCATGCATTGAATTATATCTGTTTTCAACAGAAAATCAAGACATGTTATTGTAACATCTCACACCCAATGATGTCTTTGACAAGGAAACACAAAAATATTTTCAAAAAGTCCTCGGTTCTCCTCGCTTCGCTCGGCCAGACTTTTCGAAAAAACTTTTGTGTTTCCTTTTATTATCATCACAAATTGAGCTATAATAAACAGCATGAAAAAAATACTCCAAATAAACTACATCATTCTCGGTCTGGGAAATCCGGGCAAGGAATATGAATACACGCGGCATAACGCGGGAAGGAACGCCGTGGTGTTGTTTGCAAAAAACGCCGATCTTCCGCCATTTGAAAAAGACTTAAAACTTGACGCGCTTGCAACCAAAGGCGCCTTCGGCAAAACATCCATGCTCGTGGTACTGCCGGAAACATTTATGAACAAATCGGGTACAGCGGCAAAAAAACTCGCGTTGAAAAACAAAAAACAAATTGCCGCATCTGTTATTGTTGTGCACGACGATCTTGACTTGCCTATCGGCAACATCAAACTAGTAAAAAACCGCGGGTCAGCCGGACATAAAGGAGTGGAATCAATTATGCGCGCGCTCGGCACACGCGATTTTACACGCATCCGCATCGGTATTGCAAAGCCAGCTCACATCAAAAAAAGCCAATCGGAGGAAGTAGTCTTAAAAACCGTAATCGGCCGCGTCTCCCCGGATGATACCAATCTTCTTAAAAAAGGAATTAAAAAAGCCGCTTCGGCGTTACAAACAATTGTAGAGGGCGGCATTGAACGAGCGATGAATGAGTGGAACTAGGTGGTGTGTTCCAACGCGCGTTGGAGTGTTTGGAAAGCTTGAAGCGCGTTTGGCAGATCGGCATATACTTTCTCCGCAAGAACCTCTTTATATGTATGCGCGGTATAGTTTCTATCATCAATCAAACGAAGCCATTGTTCGTCATAATCAATCAACCCAACGCGAAATGCTTCCTGAAAACAGGTGCGCGGAGATACACAAGTGCTTGAATGTTCTGTCTCAAGATACGCTTTCACTGTTTTCCACGCAAGCTCAAACGTAATTTCAAACCTCTTAATAGCAGAATCGCGAATAATATCAGTTTTCTCAAGCTGTAAAACCTCCTCAAGCCGCCCAATAGCCCTATTAAAATCTTCTTTGAGAGATTCAAGTTTTGTCATATTGTGCAAACACTAATGAACCGTAATAAATTCGCGGTCGCTCCCCACCACGGAACGAAATTTTTCGCCGACAGCGGCAAAGTCAACAACTTCAATTTTATATAACATGCGCAATTCGGAAAGATCATCCTGAATATCCATAAGGATATGACCGGGGATAGCATGAGGACCCTCTATGCCCACATCAATATCAGAACGTTCCGTGTTCTTTCCGGTAACACGCGAACCGAAAAAAAACACGCGATAGTTCTCTATCGAAAGATGCTTGGCTATACTAGCGAGAATCTCCTTTTTTAGTTTTTCGCTTGGATAATGTTCAAGCTTCATATCAATATCCTATCACACCGATAGGAGGATATCAATAAAAGGCATAGGTCTATATCATGTGGACCAGAGACAACTGCTTGAAATTATAAAAACTCCATGCTATGTTCCCTATAAATGCGTAACGACAAAAGGAGAACCTATGCAACTCATTGGTATCATAATTATAGTAATCGCTCTTGCTCTCTGTTTCCTACGCGTCAAGCAAGACTTTGACTATTGTTTACGCATGTTATGCGTACTTCTCACCTGGTGGGGAATGTTGTTGCTTGACTGTTCACCAGACAAATTCGCATGGCAAATGATGCTGGGAACCTCACAACTCTTCACAGTAGTTGGAATTCTGTGCGCCTTAATATCAATTGTACCAGCACTTTTAAAAGAACCATACAAACGATAGAAACTCTATACCCTCACAACCATCATCAGTTGTTTGAGTCTTCATTGCAAAGGAGCCCGCAAAGCTCCTTTTTTATGTTCTTAAAAAAGAAGCACAAAAACACTGCACTTGCGAATGAACAATATACTGTGTACACTCCTAACGTGCGCGATGCACAAAAGATAGAACCCTTACTTATTGCCGGGCTTCACCCCCATTTGTTGGAAAAGCCCGTTTTTTGGTTTCAAAAACAGAAAAAAGAGATTCTCCGCGCGCGTATTATAACGCCATTCTGGCGCCACGCGACGCTGGTGGTAGAGCAAGGAATGGCGGCAAAACTTTCAGTTTTTTTGCGGGAACTTCAGGACTTAGGCTACACAAAAGTCCAAACCGTTTTTCATCCGGGAGAGTACGCGCATATCGGAGGAGAGATTCGCGTCTATCCTATCAATGAACCGGGTACCTGGCGCATAGATTTTGCGGGGAATGTCATAGAAACAGTGGAACGTCTGCCTGATACCACTACCGCGCCAGTAGTATCAAACCAACACAAAAAACTCCTAGAACGGCATCGTCTGGGACTTTTAAAGAACGGGGATTTTGTGGTACATCTCGACCATGGCATTGGAATATTCCGTGGTGTGCTGGAGAAAAACGGAACATCCTACATCGCAATAGAATACGCGCCCGCCCCTTCTTCTATTAACCGTCCCGATATGCTCTGGGTGCCGGAAGCGCTCGCGAAAAAAGTTGCGCCGTATATCGGCTTTCGCACGCCAAAAATCCACCGCCTTGGCACACCGATTTGGAACGCGGTAAAAAAACGCGCGCGGGAAGATATTATAAAATTCGCGCGGGAACTTTTAGAACTATATGCCAAGCGTGAGGTTGCCGAGCGTCCCGCCTACGAAGAAGATCCCCTGATGGAACAAGAACTTGCCGCCTCGTTTGTTCACGAAGAAACACCCGACCAAGCACGGGCAGTCGCGGACGTACTTGCTGACATGGAAAAGCCGCGCCCTATGGATCGACTTCTCTTGGCTGACGTCGGATTCGGAAAAACCGAGGTTGCGGTCCGCGCGGCATTACGCGCCGTCATCAATGGCCGGCAAGTTGCAGTTCTGTGCCCCACAACTATCCTTGCAGATCAACATTTTGAAACATGTACCGAACGCCTCAAGCAATTTCCGGTTATGGTAGAGCGCTTAAGCCGCCTTGAAAAAAACGCGAAACAAAAACAAATCATACAGCGCATCGCCCAAGGAAAAACGGACATCGTCATCGGTACGCATCGTCTGCTTTCGAAAGACATTAGTTTTGCAAACCTCGGCCTTCTTATTATAGATGAAGAACAGCGCTTCGGTGTCAAGCAAAAAGAGCACATACGGAAACTAAAAGACGGGGTTGATACCGTATCGCTCTCGGCAACTCCGATACCGCGCACGCTCAATTTCGCGCTCTCGGGATTAAAACCCATGAGTGTCATTACCACCCCGCCCAAAAACCGTATCGCGCCAAAAACATTCACACTTCCGTTTAGCAAGCAGGTTGTCAAAAACGCCCTACACGCCGAAATCGCGCGCGGCGGGCAGGTATATTTTCTTTCAAACCATATTCATAAGATGCCGGCATCCCGGGAATTTATCAAAAAAATCGCCCCGCAGGCTCGCGTGGGCATCCTTCATGGACGCATGCGCGAAGAAGAGATACTCCGCACCATGCGTGAGTTCCGCGAGGGGAAAACTCATATTCTTCTGGCAACAACAATAATCGAAAACGGCCTTGATATCTCAAACGCGAACACGCTTATTGTCCAAGACGCCTCGCTCATCGGCCTCTCGCAAGCACACCAGCTCCGAGGAAGAATCGGCCGTGGAGAGACACAAAGCTACGCCTACTTTCTCTATCCACCGAAGAGACTTACCCAAAAAGCCGAGCGCCGTCTCGAAGCTCTGTTTCGGGCGCAGTATCTTGGCGCAGGACAAGACCTGGCGCTCCGCGACATGGAAATCCGCGGGGCAGGAAATATTTTAGGGCGCGACCAGTCGGGCCGCCTAAACCAGATAGGGCTTAATTTATATTGCCAAATGCTTGCAGAAGCAGTAGAACAAATAAGAGAAAGTTCTCCCCTGAAATAAAAACATGTTTATCAAAAACACCTCAAAAATAGACGAGTGGCAGAAAAGGAGACAGCGAATGTTTAAGTCAGTACCTGCCAAAGGCAAAGTTACCCAGTATCTTGGGAAGAAATTTGTCGTCTATAAAAATACGTTTTGGCCGTTTATGGACAGTCAGCCTCTCGTTAAAAACTTCAAGATCAATTCAGAAATAAGCCAGCGCACGATGTTGTGGCTGAATCTCAATGGGATACCGGTTTAAGGACGAACAAAAAATTCTTTAAAGAGGTGAGAAAACATCTTAGACCAAAAGGAAGAATATATTTCGCTCAATCTAATTTTGGAGCGATAAAGGAAATAAAAACACTGGCAAAAGCGACGAGATTTTCCATTAAAGTCATCGGGCGCCAGTCTGCCGATGGAAAAGTATTTTATGCGTTTGTCTTGAAGCCGAGATAACACCATGGACGACCTTATCAAAAAAATAAATACGCTTCGTAATATTCCCGACTCAAATCTGAACTTATCAGTCAAAAAAGTGGCGGTGATTTTGACAAGTCCACGTTCTGGATCGAGTCTGGTAAAAAGCATTTTTAGGACGCATCCAGACATTGCATCACTTGATGGTGAAATAGAACCGCTCCTTACCCTATCAAGAAACGGATTCGGCTATAACTCGGATAGTGATGCGATCGAAATTTTATCGAACAAAAATGAATTGGCTAATAGTATCCTTGATGGCCTCACGATACCATCCCAAGATTTGTCTCCATCAGAGATTCTAAAGAAGCGTTGGGAAAAGAGGTTGCTTTTGCAATTCCCAGTAGTCTTTTCTGGAACAGAAGAACACGCAGAGCTTGTCGAATTACTCGATAGCGTTCTCTTCGAAGTGAAGACATTGGGTATTAAGGAGGAAAAGGAATTACAAAAACTTATTCTCACGAAAATCTTTAGGAATTCACCATGGAGAATGAATTATTACGACGGTTATAAAGTTTCCGACACAAAACATTTTTTCAATGAGTTGAAAATCGAGGAGCCACCTTTTATCGTTCCCCGACTTTATGCAAGATCGCTTACAGCTGATGATGTAGAAAACAAGACATTACTTTTTAAAACACCTCCGGACGCATATCGAATAGGGGTGTACGAACAAATTTTTCCGAACGCTGAAATCAAATACATTCATCTGACTCGTGGCTACGCCCAATCTGTCAACGGGCTTATGGATGGTTGGCTTTCGCCAATAGGCTTCTTTTCTCACAACTTGAAGAGAGCGGGAGTATCTTTGAGCATCAAAGGTTATTCTGATTCTGTTGAGTTCGGAAAGAGTTGGTGGAAGTTTGATATGCCTCCGAACTGGCGAGAATTCATATCTGCAGACCTGGAGAATGTCTGTCTGAACCAGTGGATGTCTGCCCATAAGGCCATTCTTGAAAGCAAACTCCCAAAGCTTTCTATTTCTTTTGAGCAAATATTGTTAGAGCCCAGCGAAACGATAAATAGGATTACCGATTATCTTGGTTTACAAGAATTAAAATCTATAACGCTTCCTGTTGTAATGGCCATTGAAACTCCAAAAGCAAGACGTTGGCTTAAAAGAGAAGATTTATTGCTGAAAATTGGAAAGCAAAAAATAGTTAGTGAAATGATGGATTCGCTTGGATATGAAATGAATCCTGAAACATGGCTATGAAAAAATACAAGAAAATAATAACTCCGTTTTTGATGGGACAACAGCGAGACGGGCTTTGTCGTGTTCGCGACATAGATTCTGATTTTTGGGAAGTGCTTGAAGTACCTGAATTTAGAGAGGTGGCACTTTCAAATTCTGACGAGAAGATTCAAAGAATGGCTAAAATATACTCCCTACTTTCTGAAAAAATCAAAGAAATGGCAAACAATCATTTTATTCCGGTGAGTATTGCGGGAGATTGTGTCTCAACGATTGGCGTTCTTTCTGGATTGCAAAAAGCCGGAAAGCAACCTAAACGAGTACTTTGGTTGGATGCTCACGGTGATTTTCATACCTGGGAAACAACGCAAACAAAATATGTCGGTGGAATGCCCTTAGCAATGCTTGTTGGGCGTGGTGATCAGCGAATCGTCGAGATGGCCGGGCTAAAACCTTATTCCGAAGATCAAATCGTGCTTTCTGACGGGCGAGATCTCGATCCAGGAGAAAAGGAAGCGTTGCAAAATTCAAAAGTAACGCGATGTCCTATTGCGGATATCTCCAAACATCTTCCACGACAAGACGAAAGCATATATTTTCATTGGGATACAGATGTCGTTGATGCTGAAAAAGAAATGCCAGCTCTCAAATATCATGTAAAATCCGGCCCAAGCTTTTCAGATATGAAAGCCCTTTTCAAATCATTGGCGAACAGAAATATTGTTGCTATTTCTGTATCTGCGTGGCATGAAGAAAAAGATTTGAATAATAAAACAGCAACTGCTAGCCTAACCTTATTGAACAGTTTGGGTGTCTAAAAGAATGGGAGTCAACTTCACCGCGTAAACCAAAGCGATTGACGAATTTTTTGCTATAATTATGAATCAGGAATCAAGAAAAAGAAAAAGTGTTCCGCATTTTTATTTCCAACAAGTACGTGCGACCGCGACTTTTATTGGAAATTCCTAAAATAGCAGACGACCGTCGATGCTTTTAGGAATTTTTGCCACACCAAAAACAAAAGAAAAAGCGCAAAACGGCTTGAAGCGCTTTTTGAAGCGCAGTATCTTGGCGCAGGACAAGACCTGGCGCTCCGCGACATGGAAATCCGCGGAGCAGGAAATATTTTAGGGCGCGACCAGTCGGGCCGCCTAAACCAGATAGGGCTTAACCTCTACTGCCAAATGTTGAGTGAGGCGGTGGCAAACATGAGGAGCACGAATTAAGAATTAATCTAAACTGACTAGACACTCTAAACTGACTAGACACTCGGTGTCTAGTCAGTTGGTTCGGAAGATTTCTCGCTGGATTCCTCCTCTTTCTTTTCTACAGGCTCTGTGTCCCCCTCTTTGGCGTAGCTAAGAGATAACTTTCGCTCCTCGGGATTGAGGTTCAATATTTGGAAATGATATACCTTGCCGATTTCCATTACGTTGCGCATTTCTTTTTCCGAACCGAACTCCGAGACATGAGAAAGGCCAGACAACAGAAACTCTTCCACTTCCACAAACACGCCGTAGCGGTCAATTTTGCGCACGCGCCCCGTAACAATATCCCCTTTCTTGTACTTCTCTGAAAAATCTTTCCAAGGATCGGGTTTGAGAGCTTTTACGGAAAGAGAAACCTTGCCTCCCTCCACACTGATTATTTTTGCTTTCACGCGCTGGCCAGGTTGAAAAAGATCGGACGGGTTTTCCACCAATCCCCAATCGAGCTCCGAAATATGCGCGAGCCCCTCCAAGCCTTCTTCAATTTTTATGAATATGCCAAAATCGACCACGCCCGTAACTTCTCCCTCTATCACATCGCCCACTGTGTATTTCGCAAGCACTTCTTTCATCTCTTCCGACTCCACGCTCTTTTCAGAAAAGATAAGCTTAGTTTCCTTAGAGTCTATGTCAAGAATAGTGACATTCAAAGTTTCGCCGACAAATTTTTGAAGTTCCGTAAGAATTTTTCCCTTGTCACCGCCTTCCACCCGCGGGTAGTGCTTGGCCGTAAGCTGAGAGACCGGCAAAAATCCCGCGATCCCCTCCCAATGTATCACCAAACCGCCTTTATTCGCCGCAAAAACGCGAAGACTTAGCGGTTTCCTGCTCTTTACAAACTGTGCGGCTTCTTGCCAAAGTTTGTCCCTACCTGCCTCACACAGCGACAACTCGGTGTATCCATCTTCATTTTCTATCTCGATGACTTTTGCGGCTACCGGATCTCCTATCGCAAGCGGCTTGATAATATCACGCGCATTGTAATACTCGCGCCCGTACACGATACCGGTGCCATAAGGTCCAAGGTCAATATAAAGAGAAGGGCCGCGCCGAGAAAGAACGGCGCCTTGAATAAGCTCTCCCATTTTTGGTGTGGCAATAGGAAAGGCCGATTTAAAAAGGGTGTCCATAAGCCGACGACCGGATGCGCCGTTTTCATCAACTGCGCGCTCCGGCGTATCTGTGTCTGGACTGTTGAGTGTAGTATTCATGCTATGCATCCCACTATACAGAGAAGCGGTAAAAAGGCAAGGAACCATAAAAAGTATCATGTCAATATACCCACAAGAGCTAACATATAGTATGATATAAAAATGGTTATAACGAACTACGGCGTTTCTTGTTTTAAGATACAATCCGGAAACACGGTGCTTGCCATTGACCCGTACACGAAAGAATCCGGCCTCACGCCGCCGCGTTTTCAGGCGGATATCGTGCTCGTCACCCAGAATCACCCACTGCACGCCAATACAAGCGCGCTCCCCGGCGCTCCATTTTTGATTACGGGTGCCGGCGAGTATGAAGTAAAAGGCATTATGATAGAAGGCGTGTCAGCGGACGAGCGCACCGTATACGTCCTTGAGTGGGAAAACATGCGTCTGTGCCATCTGGGCGCGTATTCCGAAAAAAATATCCCCGACTCGGTTCTAGAACGCATCGGCACGCCGGACATTCTTTTTTTGCCAGTCGGAAGCGCTGATGCATTGGATGCCGAAGAAGCTGTGCATGTAATGAACCTCATTGAGCCGCGTATTGTCATCCCTATGTATTATGCGTTCCCGGGTTTTACCGCGCTGCCGCTTTTGGGCGCCGAAAAATTTCTCGCGGAAGTTGGCACGTCCCCCACACCGGAAGAAAAACTGACTATCAAGAAAAAAGAAGTGCCGCAGGAAGAGACAAAAATAGTGCTTCTACATCCGGTAGCAAGTAAATCTTTATAGGTATGGATATCATCCAAACAATCAACGACCTTCAACAAAAACCCGAGCAGGTGCGGCGGCGCATTTTGGCGCTATCTGTCGCAACATGCATGATTATCATAGTAGGCGCGTGGGTAATGGTCGAGAGTAGGCGGATTGGCGAAGGCGCTATCTCTGCCGCCGCAAAACCAGCAGCGTTAGAGTCGTCGAGCTCGCCGTTCGCGCTTCTTAAAGCAACATTCGGGGACGCGACGAAACTATTTCAGAACACATTTGGCGCGGATACCAATTGAGCTTACAACACAAGTAAACCCACATGGAAAAACAACCGGCATTACGGCCGCAACAAGAAACCACAAAACGCGAGATTGTAACCGAAATGCAAGAGTCATATCTCGACTACGCGATGTCGGTTATTGTCTCACGCGCGCTCCCCGATGTCCGCGACGGCTTAAAGCCAGTACACCGCCGCGTACTCTATGCCATGCATGAGCTGGGACTTACACACACGGCAAAATATAAAAAATCCGCAAACGTGGTGGGAGAAGTGCTTGGCAAATATCACCCGCATGGAGACACCGCGGTATATGATTCCCTCGTGAGGATGGCGCAAGATTTTTCTCTCCGTTATCCACTGGTTGAGGGTCAGGGTAACTGGGGATCTATTGATGGCGACAGCGCGGCTGCAATGCGTTATACGGAAACGCGCATGGCACGCCTAGCAGAACTCATGCTAGCTGACATCGAAAAAGAAACTGTTCCGTTCGTCCCCAACTACGACGGCTCACGCAAAGAGCCTACCGTACTTCCCGCGCGCGTGCCGCAACTCCTCCTCAATGGCTCTTTGGGCATTGCCGTCGGCATGGCGACAAACATGCCGCCGCACAACATGGGAGAGCTCGCTGATGCAATCGGCCACCTTATCGACTATCCCAAAGCATCCACCGAAGATCTGCTGCAATACATCAAAGGGCCCGACTTCCCCACCGGGGGCGTTATTTTCAACAAAAAAGACATCCATCAGGCCTACGCCACCGGCAAGAGCGGCATTGTTACGCGGGGAGAGGCGGAAATCGTAGAAAACAAACAGGGTAATTTCCAAATTGTTATCTCTTCTATACCGTTTCAGGTGAATAAATCAACACTTCTTGAGAAGATCGCGGATCTTGTGCGCGAGAAAAAAATAGAAGGCATCCGGGATCTCCGCGACGAGTCAGACAGGGAAGGATTGAGGATCGCGGTTGATCTAAAAACCGGCGCGTTCGGGCAAAAAGTTCTCAATAATCTCTATAAACATACAGATCTCGAGCGAGTGTTTCACGTTAATATGCTTGCGCTGATAGACGGTATACAACCGCATGTGCTTTCGCTCAAAAATCTCCTCGAAGAATTCATCAAACACCGCCGTGTTATTGTGGAACGTCGTACTGCGCATGATCTCAAAAAAGCCCAAGAGCGCGCGCATATCCTAGAGGGCCTTACAAAAGCGCTCGACCACATTGATGCCATCATAAAAACAATCAAAGCATCAAGAGACAAAGAAGAGGCGCATAAAAATCTTGTCTCCCAGTTTCGCCTTACCGCAATTCAGGCCTCTGCAATCCTTGAAATGCGTCTCCAGACACTCGCGGGTCTTGAGCGCAAAAAAATTGAAGACGAACTGAAAGAAAAACACCAACTCATCGCGGAGTTAAAAGACATTCTCGCAAACCCGAAAAAAGTGTTCAGTATAATAAAAGAAGAAACCGCGGAACTCAAAAAACTCTATCCTGAAGAGCGCCGAACGCGGGTTGTGGCGGGTCCCGCAAAGTTTATTTCGACCGAAGACTTGGTGCCTGAAGAAGAAGCCGCCATTATCCTTACAAAAGGCGGATATATCAAGCGCGTAAACCCGGAAGAATACCGCATGCAAAGACGCGGAGGAAAAGGCATCATCGGCATCATGACAAAAGAAGAAGATGTGGTAGATCAATTCATTACCGCAAACACCCATGACCAGATCCTCTTCTTCACGTCTCTAGGCAAAGTGTATCAAGTACGTTCATTTGAACTGCCGGAAGGCAAGCGCGTTTCCAAAGGGAAAGCAATTACAAACTTTCTCCCGCTTGCCCCAAGCGAGCATGTAACGTCCATTCTTCCCGTTCCAAAGAAAAACAAAGAAGGAGAACTATTCCTTGCCATGATAACAGAACAAGGCGTCATCAAAAAAACAGACGCGCGCCAGTTTATAGACGTTCGCAGATCAGGCATCATCGCGATAAAACTTCAAAAAAATGATCACTTGGGATGGGTGCGCCTGGTACAACAAGGAGAAGGAATTGTCATTGCCACCCGTCGCGGGCTTTCCATCCGGTTCAAGGAACATGATGTGCGCCCCATGGGACGAGCCTCTGCGGGCGTGCGCGCCATACGCCTCAAAACAAACGATGTAGTGGTGGGCGCGGATATTGTTTCCAAAGAATCGGCCGGCGAGGAACTCTTAGTGGTTGCCGAAATGGGGTACGGCAAAAAAACAAAAATGAAAGAATATAAAGTTCAAAAGCGGGGCGGGGCAGGGATTAAAACTATGAAAGTCACCCCGAAAACAGGACCCATTGTTTCTGCCCGTATTATTCTTCCCCACGAGGAAGACTTGATTGCGGTTTCCGCAAAAGGGCAAGTAATCCGAACATCACTCAAAGACATCTCTTCCCTCGGGCGCGCCACACAAGGGGTGCGCATAATGAAACTCGACCCGGGAGACAAAATTGCTTCGGTAACGACACTATAATAGAATGGAGTTATGTCGTTCCTCAATCCAACAATCACCGCGCAATCACTCGATATACTCCCGGGCATGCGCATCGTAGACTTTGGGTGCGGTTCGGGACACTGGGCCGTCAGTCTTGCCAAAGCAACGGGGCCCGCCGGAAAAGTTTTTGCCATAGATATACAAGAGTCGGCTTTGGAAGCAACACGCGCGCAGGCAAGATACGCGCACCTCCAAAACATTGAAACCATACGGGCTAATGTTGAACGGGCTGGCGGCATCATGCTCAAAGACGGCACGGTGGACGCCGTTATGATATCAAACATGCTGTTTCAGGCAGATGAGAAAGCGGTTGTCGTAGCCCAAGCTGCGCGCATCCTCAAGCCTCACGGCCGGGTATTCCTTATTGAGTGGGATGAAACTGAATCGCTTGCGGGTCCGCCTGCATCCCAGCGCATATCCCGACAGACGGCCGAACAACTTTTTGGCAAGGAGGGCTTGCGTATGGAAAAAGAATTTAACGCCGGCGCGCACCATTACGGGCTTATATTTAGGAAAACGTAATGCACAAGATGTCAAAACTGCAAGTCGGCATCTACATAGGCGTGATATTCATCACTCTTATTGTGGTTTTCATATTCTTGGGCGTCATCCCCGGTCTCCGACAAACTTCATTCAGCACAACAATCGTTATGTGGGGAATCTTCCCTGAAGATGATTTTAAGAGCGCGCTGGGCGCGTGGCAAGAAGAAAATGCCAGTATTTCTATAGTGTATGTCCAAAAAAATCCCGCAAGCTATACTACCGAACTACTGCAGGCAATAGCCGCCGGGCACGTTCCTGACATTATGGTGCTGCCTGATACCCTCTTCCATGCAAACCAGAGCAATCTTTCGCAGATGCCGTCTCTTTTCATGACCCCGCGCGAGTATTCCGAAACGTTCACGGGCGCGGCTACCAGCATATTCATGCAAAGTGATGCCATCTACGGCATCCCATTCGCGCTTGACCCCATGGTTCTCTACTGGAACCGCGATTTTTTCGCGAGCGATGCTATCGCGACTCCCCCCGTAACCTGGGATGAGTTTCTGCTAGACGCTCAAAAACTTACCAAGCGTACGCCCGATGGCAATCTCATCCGCGCGGGAGCCGCCATGGGCCTTGCGTCCAACATTCCGCAATCAACCGATATCGTGAGCCTTCTCATTCTGCAAGGAGGCACAAGTATTATAGACCCCGCAACGCGAACTGTTACCATTGGCGAGTCGCGCCTAATCAATCAAATACAATCGTCCCCCACTGAAACTGCCCTCTTGTTCTATGCCGATTTTGCGCGCCGCGAAAAAACATCCTACAGTTGGAACCATACTTTTTCACCCCCCGAAGACGCGTTTAGCCGCGAGGATCTTGCCATGTTCATAGGACGCGCCAGCGCGTATAGGTCACTGGCGCAAAGAAGCGCGCATATCTCTATCGGTGTCTCCCCCGTGCCCCAATATAAAAACGCTTCTGTAAAAATTAACTATGCCAACGCGTTCGCCTTTACGGTGCCTCTGCAATCACAGCAACAACATACCGCATGGCGCGTCGCAACTTTTTTTGCCAAACCCGACATTGTCCCCCTCATCACCAACCGCATCGTGCTGGCACCCGCACGTCGCGATGTCTTGGGCGCGGGACACAGCTTCCCGCCATCTTCAGTATTTTACGAAGAGGCTTTGAGGTCGCGTACCTGGTACGATCCCGACCCCGCGCGCTCGTCCTCTATTTTAAAAAATATGATAGAATCCGTAGCGGCGGGACGTGAAGCAAGTTTAGCTGCCGCGGAAGCCCGCACGCGACTCGAAAGCCTGTTGAAATAAAATCCTAAACATAAAAATGTTTCTCCAAAACAAAATCCTCTTGCTTCTCTTTATAGCCGGATTTGTTGCGCTGGGCATAATTTCTTTTCATATCGCGCATGCACAAGAAGTCGGCATTGTCCCGTGCGGCTATGGAACCCTTCCGCCGTGCAACCTCTGTCACTTTTACAATCTTGCAAAAAACGGCATAGATTTTATGCTCTTTAGATTTCTCGTGCCGCTTGCGGTCATAGCGCTGCTTATCGGCGGCATCTACCTTTTGGCATCGCGCGGCAACCCGCAAATGATAGAGACCGGCAAAAATGCCATCACAAATACGGTCATTGGCATCTTGATAGCGTTTGCGGCATGGCTCGTTATCGCCACCATATTAAACACGCTTGGCTATCAAGGCTTTACACCCGGCTGGAGCGACCCGCCCGTATGCGTAAACCCCATAAGACCCCTAAGCGGTGGCGGCATTGTGCGGGAATCGTGCGAAACACCCAGCTCTGTTGATGAGACATGCAAAACAACAAACAACACACCGGGCATACGAGTATGCACTCCCGATAGATTTTTTACGCAATGTATGGAAACCTGCACGGCAGGCGCTGAACCAAGCACATGTGATGTTGGTGGCTGTGCAGGAACAAGAACATGTGGCGAGGTAGCGGCGGGCAAGAACGCGAGGAGCGCATGCACACAAACCGACCCACAATGCGTACCTCAAGGAGGAGGCAACTGCCCCGGCCAAGCGAAGGCTAAAGGCGACCCCATCATCAGCAACGGAAAAAAGATATATCGCTCCATTGGTCTTTTCCAGATTAATTTGAGCGCAAATAATATCGCTGGAATATCCCCTCCGTGTCCAACAGCCTTTGAAGGAGCAAATAGGGCTTTAAAACCAGGTCCAGAGGCACAGGCACTCTACGATAGATGTGTTGCGGCAGCCGAAGACCCAGCTACAAATATAGCTAAAGCGTGCGAATTGCGTACGGCTCGGGGAAGCTGGGCTGATTGGTCTAGAACAGTAAGAACATGCAATTTGTGATACGGTAACATCATGGAATACGATACACCACAAAATTGGGAATCATCTCCCCCGCCGCCGAAAAACAACCGCAAAGCGGTAATTATTGCCCTTGGCATTGCGGTGCTTATCATTGGTGCAGTACTCCTGTATGCGCTGGTTTTTCGCGAAGCGCCTCTGTATGTGCCGATTCCGGGGTTTGGCACACTGCCCATCGGCGGCGATCAGGCGCCGCCCGAAGCTCCTACGGGCCTTTCGGCCATTTCCACAAGTCCGTATTCCATAACCATCGCGTGGAATCCCTCCCCCGACAGCGATGTTGTAGGATATTATGTATATCGCAATGGAGAACGCAGAGACGACCTATCCGGGCTTCGGTTTACCGACATCACCATAACGGCGAGCTCTTCTTACACCTACACCGTCTCGGCGTATGACGCCATAGACAACGAATCGCCCGCCTCTGTGCCACTCTTGGTAATAGCCACTGACATGTTTGTGCCTCCGGAGGGAGACGCTATTGACGTCTCCACCGCACCAAGCGGCATGCTTTCCGTAACAAATTTCTACAAAACCGCCGACAAAATACTGCTCTACGGTGATGTGTTAATTCGGGAAACTCCGGACTATATGATTCAATATACGCGCTTTGACTCAAGTTTTCTTATCTCCATTATCGGAGGAAACCCGCACCTCGCGCGCGCGCTTGCCGAAAGCGACTTCACGGATATTCTCGGCATATCGCAGCAAGACGCGTGCAAACTAAAAATAACTATCGCGGTTTCTCGCGATGTCAGCGAAAAATTAAGCAAACGGTACTACCGCCCTAGCTTTTGTCCCGATGGCACACCGTTTTGATTATGCTACACTAGTATAGGGAGTATTCCTCGCTTCGCTCGGGATGCCGAAGGTACTGAACGTAGAGAACGTATCGAAGATACTGAGCGTAGCGAACGTACTCAAAAATTACCTGCCTGCCGGTAGGCAGGTAGTCGTTATCACTCCTTAATTTTTGGCACATGAAGCACTCAACGTTCTTACACAAAGTATCAATCGCCTTGCTCTTTTTTGCCGCCTCTCCCGCTCTTGCCGTATGCAATCCCAGAACTGAAATCTGCAATCCCATTCAAGCCAATACGTTTTCTGATCTGGTGGTGGCACTTGCCAGAGCTATTACCGCGATAGGCATACCGCTTGTTGCTATATTTCTCGTATGGGCCGGGTTTTTGTTTGTTACCTCCCGCGGCAATGAAGAACAGCTAAAGCGCGCAAAAACAACCTTTTTCTGGACAATAATAGGAGGGGCAGTGGTAATTGGCGCATGGGCGCTTTCCATCGCCGTAGTAAACTTTGCGCGTAACCTGGGCGGCAACGGAAACAATACAAACAACCCTTTTGAAAACAGTGACTCTTCTCTTGAAAACAATGCCTCTCCTCCCGCAACAACACCTCCTCCGCTACCTGATCTTCCTCCACCAATTTGATGCATCTATGCCTCATTCATCAGTACAATTCGCCGCTGTCGCGACAAATCGGGCACAACAATTCCTTGTTGATTATTTCTTTCCTTTTTTGGCGCTCATCAGCGCCATTGTCTTTCTTTGGGGCCTCATAACTGTTATTATGGCATTGGAAGACGATCAAAAGCACGATGGCAAACGTCTCATGTTGTTTGGCGCAATCGGCGTTTTGATTTTTATTCTTTTGTGGAGCGTGTTTTATTTTACAACTTCCGTTGGATATGTGCCCACGGATCCCGCGCTCCTGCGTACGCGCTAAGAATAACCATTAAACAATGAGAATTGAAAATCGCAAATCAAAAATTTTAGGATATATATGTATATCCCTTCTTGCGGTAGCAATCGCCGCGTACGCCGAAAATGAAATCCCCACGAGCCCCACGCTTGGCGATATTATCCGCGTAGTCTGGAACGACGCGATTCGTCCGGCAATTATTTTTCTTTTCATTCTTGCGACCGTTGTATTTATTTGGGGCTTGATTGAGTCCATTATTTCGGCCGACAGCGAAGAAGGTATTACGCGCGGCAAACGCAACATGATGTGGGGTGTCATAGGCATGGCTATCATGTTCGCGACCGGCGCCATTATGACCATAATAGACAACTTTTTTAAATCCTTATGAATCTTTCCATTGAGGGCGTGCTGCGTACGCTTTCGGTCAACCTCAATAAACTAATTCCCCTTCTTGTTCTTGTGGCAACCGCGTTATTTTTATTCGGCGTGGTGCGCTATATCGCGGCGGCGGGTGATGAAGAGAAAACAAAAGAAGCACGGAGGCTTATTATATATGGCATAATCGGCCTTGCCACAATAATCGCGGTCTGGGGGCTGGTAGCCATCGTTATAGACTTTATTTTCGGCACAAAGACTATCCCCAACATTCCGGGTGGAGATGTTGTAAATCCAATATAGTGGTGTATTATTTAATTAGGGTGGTGGTTTGTGTATAAAAGGCAATATCTACCAAAGGTCCTATAAAATTATCAGAATAATTTCCTAAAAGAACAAAAATGAAAACGTTTTTAAGACGAATGGTCCCTGTAGGAGTAGCATTTTTGCCACTTTCTGTGTTCGCGCAAAATGACCTTACAGATATCTTCGAACGTTTTGGTTCACTTCTTAATGTTATCATCACGGTTCTCATGGTCCTTGCAACCGTTGTATTTCTGTGGGGTATTGTTAAGTACTTAACAGCAGGAGGAGACGAAGAAAAGATCAAAGAAGCACGGAGCATGATCATTTGGGGCATTATCTTTCTTGCAGTGATGGTTGCGGTGTGGGCGTTTGTGAACATTGTGCTTGACTTTGTTTTTGGAAATGCAGCAATCCCCGGAGTTCCTATTGGACCGCAACAGTAAATAAATTATCCAACGAAGATATGAATCTTGCAAAAGGTCTCTCGTACAAACAAAATATTGGTATAACTTCTAAAAATGAGTGCACTTTTAAAACGAGTGGTGGTTCTGGTGGGAGTAGCATTTTTGCCACTTTCTGTGTTCGCGCAAAATGACCTTACAAATATCCTTGGTGATACTTCTAGCTTTCTCAATCTCGTCATCACATTTCTTGTACTTGTCGCCACTGTCGTATTTCTGTGGGGTATTGTTAGATATGTGACGGCAGGTGGGGATGAGGAAAAGATCAAAGAAGCGCGGCAAACGATCATCTGGGGGATCATATTCCTTGCCGTGATGGTTGCGGTGTGGGGGTTTGTGAACATCGTGCTTGACTTTATCTTCCAAGGAGAGACAGGAGACCTGTTAATTCCTGTAGGACCGCAGCAGTAAACTGCTTCAGATTTCATTGAGATATAAACAAGGAGCCAAAAAACCCTTCTCTCGAAGGGTTTTGTGTTTCTTTCTTGGTATGCGATAGGGTATACTAGAAACATGTCCCAAAGCATCACAATTTCAAGGATTTTTGCGCGCCTTACTGAAATTCTCAACCTTATTATTCCCTTTCTGGTACTACTTGCTACCGTCATATTTATCTGGGGAATTGTGCGCTATGTAGCATCAGGAGACAACGAGCAAAAAGTAGAGGAAGCAAAAATCCTCATTATGTGGGGTATTATCGCGCTTGCCGCCATGCTCACCGTATGGGGATTTGTAAATATCCTTATAAGCGCGCTATTCGGCACAACCAATCTCCCCAACATCCCGGGCCCCGACTTACAGCCGTTTTTGTAGCAGAGGTCGTTTTTTGTTTTGTCGCTGACTCGCAACAATGGGTGTTTTTTCAAATCAAAAAGCACCAGCTATAAGCTGATACTCTTTGGTGTGGACCTGGCGGGACTTGCACCCGCTTCATCAGGTGCTAACGCTGATATGTTACTGTATACACCACGGGCCCAGGTCCACAGCAGTATTGTAAGCAAAAAGAGCCCCTTTTCCAAGAGACCCTCTTTGTAGCACCTGATATAATGACTCATGGTGAGTCACACCAGCGTTGTGCCTTTATACTATCAGAAACGTATGCCATTTGTCAAGTTTTTGAAATGAGCGGGTTAGTGCATGACGTTAGAACCCTTCTTCGTCCATGCTTCACCAATGCTACGCAGGACTACGAAGGGCATGCCTGTTTGGGTGGCGTGTTTTCTATGCCCTCGTTTGCTCTAAATGGCTGAAAAGTGTTGGGAAATAAGGATATTTTATAACAGCTATGGACAAAGTAGTAAATACATGCTATCATTTTGTCAAAGTTCCTGTGAATTACGAAACTCCACAACTGTGGATAAACGTACCCACGCCCAACAATCCCACACCCAGTGGGATTTTCTTTTGGTTCAATATTGTTGAAGAAA